>CAYWZD010000405.1:0-4117 GCA_964462755.1 uncultured Victivallales bacterium
GGCAAAAAGAAAATCTTCGCCTGCAACAAAAAACCGCTCTCCCGATACACCGCCTACCATTTCTATCCGGACTGTGTCGACCTCCCGATTTACCGTTACTTCAAGGTGCTCTGTCTGGATAAGGTTCCGATGCTTTTCAAGGTGTTGCGCTGGAAAATGCGTCTCGTCGGCGATTACCCCTACGATGCAGAAGAACCCGGAACAGAGGAATTCATACGCCGCAACTATCAGAATTATCAACCGGGCGCCTTCTGGCTTTCGGAACTCCACCACACAGAAGAAAATTTTCTCTCCATCTTGATCGACGATCTTTATTTCGAGCATAACCATTCGCTCGGATTGGAATTCGCCACTATAGTCCGCTGCCTCATCGGGAGACTTCTTGGCAACCATGTCGATACAAAATAACATCCCGGAACATTTCACCCTCTGCGCCGATCCGTCCGTGGAAGCCATGCTGTCGGAAACCATGAAAGAAGTGGCGGACGATATTGCCGGACTTCCCTCTGCTGCATCCATCCGGTGTGTCCTTCTGGGCGGCGGATACGGGCGTGCCGAAGGCGGCGTCTTCCGGACTCCGGATGGAACCGGACATCTTTACAATGACATGGATTTTTTCGTCGTTTCGCAGGAGGTTTCCTCCGCCCGCCGGAAAGAGATCGACGCCGACCTCGGGGCCATCCGGCGGAAATGGGCCGGAAAACTTGGAATCGATGTGGATTTCAGCCAGGCGCGGACACGGGAATCCCTCCGTGCCGTTTCCCGGACCTTGATGTATCAGGAGCTTCAGGCGGGACATAAACTGGTGTTCGGCGCCGACGATGCATTCGCCCTGCTGCCCGCCCCGGATTTCACCGCCATTCCGTATTCCGAAGGCGCCCGTCTGCTGATGAACCGCGGAGCGGGCCTGCTTCTGGCCTGGGACCGTCTCCGCGAGAAACAGGAACTCGACGGCGAAGACAATGATTTCGTCATCCGGAATATTTATAAAGCGGTTTTCGGATGCGGCGATGCAATGCTGATCCGTCGGAATCTTTACTGTGCGGGACTCGAAGCCAGACTGGAACGCCTGGAGTCGCTTCAGGAATTGCCGGAAGATCTCGCAAAATTTTACAGGGATGCCCTGTCCTTCAAATCGCTTCCTTATCGGGAGAAGCGGGAACGCCTCCTCGAAAAGTGGAATGCGGCCCGTTCCCTTTGGCTTCGGACGGTCGCGGCATTTTTTCTGGGAGGGACCGGCGAAAAAACGGATGCCGCCGCAGTTCCTTCCGCTATCCTTTCCTCCCCTGTCAATGAAGAAGGAACACCCCTCCGGAATTTCCTGCTGAACGGGATTGCGTTCCGCCTGGGATTGAGGGGACTTCGCTGGTTCTCCCATCCGCGCAGAATCTTATTGGAAAACCTTTATGTTTTTCTGCTTGCAAAACCCGGCATGCCGGGGTATATTACCAACAGTACCGCCGCCATAGACACATCCACATGGCTTCGAATATGGAACCGTTTTAACTAAAAGCGCAGCCAGAAAATGGATAATTTCCCAAAAACCCCCGGACACAATGTGGAAAATGATGGGAATGAACTGGTCAAAAAGATCGATCCAAGAGTTCTGTTTCTGAGTCTGAGGACCTATTTCCCATACCTGATTCTGGGGTTGATCGGACTTCTCGTTTTTCTGACATTCCTTCTTATTTTCGTCACCCGGAATTCCATGACCAACTGGACGGCGGTCGCAAAATTGTTTCACCAGACCCGGTCGGACAAGGTCCCTTCCTTCTACAAACAGCTGGATTCCAAATCCATCGCGGAACTGGTCGGAACCCATGGAACGTTACGGCGTGCGGCGCAGCGCCTCAATATCAAGCCAAGCGAAATTGCGTCCCAGTTGAGCTATGTCACGGTCGAGACCGATAAGAACAAGCCCAACATCATCATGATCACCGCCCAGAACAATCAGCCGAAAATGGCGGCTGAAATCGCAAATGCGGTGGCGGAGGCCGGGGTCGAGGAATATGTCGAGCTCCAGAACAGCACCCTCAAATCCATGCTGAATGAACGGAAACGCCGCAAGGCACAGCTGCTGACGGAAATCACCGCGCTCGAAACGGACCTCTCCACCTACACTTCAAAAACGACGTCCTTCCCTCCCGACGAAGAGCTCAAATATCTCCGGGGCGTCATTTCCGAACTGCTCCTCAAGGTCCAGACCGCCAACAACAAGGCCGCTGAACTGAAGGTCAAGATCGATGAAATCCAGAAGAATCTCAAGGTGGTCGACAAAGAAATCCAGTACATGCATAAGGTTCATGGCAACGACGAGGCCGAACTCCACAAGATGAAAAAGGAGCTGATCCGGCTCCAGCAGCTGTATACCCCTAAAAACCCCAAGGTCATCAACTTTGCACAGGAAGTTCAGGACCGGGAAAAACTGATCGGCTCCACACCGCAGACTTCGGACGAAATCATCTATTCCTTCAACCAGGTGTATGTCTCCCTTCAGGAAAATCTGCTCAACACCAACATCGAGCTCAAAGGGTATCTCCAGAACCTTGCGGACTATCAGGTTCAGCTGAACAAAGCCCGTGAGGAATCCGCGCTGGCATTCAAGCAGATGCCTGCCTATAATGAACTTTTCCGCAAAATCGATGCACTCAAGAACAGCATTCGCCAGCTGGAAACCAGCATCAACGATCTGGATTTCCTTCTGAATTCCACGATTCCTGACCTTTCCGTTCTGGAGGTCGCGGTTCCGCCGCGTTCACCGAACCGGAGAAGTGTTTATCTGCTGGCGGTCTTTCTATCCTTTTTCATCATTGCACTCCTGACCATGGCGGTCCTGTTCTATGAACTTATCTTCGGGAAGATCAAATCGGTTCAGGAAATGAGACTGATTACCAGCGGCGATGCCCTGGGAGAGATTCCGTCCGAAAATCATCCGAAGATTACCGAACCCGCGGTACAGTCCGCCATGCTGGCCTCTTTCAACGCCCTGAAAACAGCTCTGGAAAATAAGAAAATGCTGTTTATTAGCGAACTGGATGAAACAGAATGCTCAGAAAAAACCATTGCCTACTGGCTTGAGCACTTCGGAGTCAACGGAGTGAAAGTATTCCGGTTGAAAATCGTCCCGGCAAAACTTCGCGAAAAGTTCCAATTCCCCAGCATCAAAGGACCTCAGCGCGCCCCATACGAGGAAGAACTCATCTGTATTGAAAAGTTCGCCAACCGCGGAATTTTCGTGCACAGCGACGACCTGTTTCTTGCTCCTGCGGAATGCAATCTTCTGCAGGCCGACCTTACCCTGCTTGAAAACCATTACGACCTGCTCATCCTCGAACTGGCGGAACCCTGCTCCAAGTCAGGACAGCTTTTCGCGCAGATATCCGGACTCGCGGACTATTCCGTTCTCTTCGCGATTTTCAACCACAGCCAGAAGGAAACGCTCCGTCAGCTGGTTCAGAAAAAATCGGAAGAGTCGGAGAAAGTGAAAATGATGGGGGATATTCTGCTCCGGGTAATCCCCCCGTATTGGAGGGAATAATCCATGACAGGCAGATATTCATCTATTCTTGCAGTCGTTTTCATTCTGATTTTCACAGCCTCCTGCGCTTCCTACGTATCCGACTTCCCGGAAATTCCGGACATCGCGGAAGTCGGCGAACGCGCGCCTGTCTCCGAAGAAGCGCAGGAACGGCAGCGCAACGAGCTCATCGCGCTGGGAAAGGAACCCTTCCCGCCCTACCTGATCAATTCCGGAGATATCTTCTGGCTCAAGGTATATGACAATCCGGATCTCGAAATTCTGGACACCCTCGTAACGCCGGACGGCTATCTGGTGGTCGGTCTGATCGGTCCGGTGAAAGTCGCCGACCTGACGATTGCCCAAGCATCCGCGAAAATTGAAAAGCTTCTCCGGGAATACATCCGGGAACCCAAAGTGGCACTCTTCCCGCGCAGCATCAACAGCCAGCAGGCGACTCTCGCCGGAAAAGTGCAGAAATCCGGACGCTTCCCCGTCAACGCGGACATGCGGCTGGCCGACCTGGTTTCCCTCGGGCAGGGCTTCCCGAACAACATGGATGACGGCCGTCAGATGGAACTGAGCGACCTGAATGCTTCC
>CAYWZD010000406.1:0-4105 GCA_964462755.1 uncultured Victivallales bacterium
AAGACGCGGTCCTTGAGGACTTCGTCCAACACCGCCCGGACCGTCATTTCCTTCCCGGCAATTTCGAGGGCACCCGCGTAACATTCCTCCGTGCATTTGCCGCAATGGAGGCAATGGTCCCGATGAAATACGTGGACTCCGTTTTCCATGACGTGGCAATGTTCCGGACAGATATTGAAACACCAGCCGCAGCCGATGCACTTGTCCGGCGTGAAAAAGATTTCCGGCTCCGCCTTCTGCGATTCCGGGTTGTGACACCATGCGCAATGCAGCGGGCACCCCTTCAGAAATACGGTGGTTCGGATGCCGGGACCATCGTGAATGGAGAATTTCTGAATGTCGAAAACCAAGCCCTTCTTCATAATTACAGCTCCGAATATTTTCCGCCGGGAATTCTACCTGATTTTCCTGTTTTCAGGACTGATGTTTGAACCGTTCGATCAATTCCCGCTTCTCCGCGTCGTTCAGCGTATTGAACCGTCTGCTGTAGCCGCCGATGCGGACCGTCAAATTCTCATACTGTTCCGGATGCTTCAAAGCCGCTTCCAGCTCCCGGATATCGACCGCGTTCACCTGAAGCTGCAATCCGCCCATCTGGAAATACGTGCGGATGGCCGTCCGCAGTTTGGACAGCGCTTCCGGGGTTTCATACAGAGCCCGGTCCAGATAAACATCCAATGCCTGACCTCCGCAGAAACGGCTTTGATCCACCGCCGCCGCGGAACGCATCAACGCGGAAATCCCTTCAAAATTCCGCCCCGGCGTCGGACCGATATTCTTGGCGAAAGGGTCTCCGGCAAGGCGCCCGTCCGGGCTGGCCGGATAATACCGTCCCCGGGCGACATGGGTGTTCAAAGTGTGAAAACTGGGCATATAAAAAATTGCCCGTCCCCGGTTGAACGCAAGAATGAAATCCGCCAGACGATCCGAAATCCGGCGAACCCACGAATCGGGGCTGGATTCTCCATTTCCGAATTTCGGACAGGCAAGCACTTCATGCCGCAGCTTTTCCTGTCCCTTCCAGTTGTTTTTGACGGCTTCGACCAGTTTCTCCAGAGTACAGCATTTCCGGTGAAATACCAGTTCGTCGATTGCGGTCAGGGAATCCGCGGCGTTCGCCACCGCGAAAAGATCCACATTTGCCGTATGATATTTGACTCCTCCGTGGAGACGGTCCTTCCCGGGGATTCCTCCCGAAAGAAGCGCGGACGTAAAGGGAGACGGCACCCGGAAAGAATGATTCATCGCCGAATGTCTGTCGATCAGGAGCTTCAATAGTTCCCGGTCGTAGCGGAACATGACGTCCGCGATCTCTTCGATGCTCTCATACCGTTCGGGCGTTTCAACCGAGAGTTCGAACGGACGAAACGCCCGTCCGTGATTCAGGGCCGCTTCCAGTCCGGGGAGCGCGTTGAAAACCACCGCCCACATGTCGCTGAATTCCAGTCCTCCGACCATCAGTCCCATACAACTGTTGACGCACCAGCGGTCCAGCTCTTCCGGCGGAACTCCCCGCTTCGTCAGCGTCCGGCGGACATTTTCCTCTCCGTAAAAAGAAGGCTGTCCGATTTTGAAAAGTTCCGGCGACGTCAAACGGCTGAAGTCCTCCTCCCGCATCCCTTTGTGAAAGTGAAGCGCGATGAGGGGAGCGGGCAGATGAAGTTCTTTCAGCACGTCCACCGAGATTCTGGAAAAATCATTGAAAAGGTCTTTCCCCGAGGTGTCGACACCTCCCAGATTGACGGCTCCCGCGCCATCGCCGTACCGGTTCAGCTTCCGGAAGAATTCCCGCAGAAGATTTTTGATCTCTTTCTCGGAGATTCCTTTCCGAACGGCCTCCCGGTAAAAGGGATACAAATACTGATCGAAACGACCAAAGGATGTGGAAGCGTAGGAATGTTCCGCAATCCCATCCAGAGAATTAACCAGAAAAATGCTTTGCAAAGCCTCCGGGAACGTCCGAGCCGGCAGAGCCGGGACTCTCCGACATTGCTCGAATCCGAGCTCGTCCGCATAGCGTCCGGCAAAATCGCAGACGCCGGAAAGTGCTTTTTTCCAAGCGGGCGAATCGGTTTCTTCGAGAATTCCGCGAAGTCCTTTTTTCAGGAGCCGCTCGTAATCCAGCGTCGTATGATTCAGCGTAACGGCACAATCGCAGCCGAGCCGATGGAATCTCTCCGAATCTTCTTCCGGAGTCCCGGCGGGAACCGGCGGGAGATCGAACCGCCGGTCTTCGGGCAATGCGCCGTATTCTCCGGCCAGCTGTTCCTCCGGAGAAAAACGGTGAATCGGGATTTCCCTCAGAATCCGGGAAAATATCTCCGCTTCCCGCAAATCCTCCGGAAGAGATTTCAGCGAGGGATGAGCGGAAATTTTCCTTCGCAGGAAAGAAACGTTTTTTTCATAGGCGGTCTTTTCCATGCGGTCTGATTCCTCCAATTTTGCGGGTGACTTCCTCCGCGCAGCGACGGACCAGAAGGGACAGATTTTCCATATTCAATGTATTCTTTCGGCTCGTCAATCCCGAAAGCCCCAGTCCGCCGACGACTTTTCCCGTCGCGTCGAAAACCGGAGACCCGATACAATATCCGCCGGCGAGATATTCTTCAAATTCCGTTGCAATGAGACTCTTCCGAATTTCGGGAAATTCCTTGCGGAGTGCAACGCGTGAAACGACGGTTTCAGACGTCATCCGGCACAACTTCGCCGACAGAATGGTTTCCCGTTCTTCTTCCGGCAGAAACGCCAGAACCGCCTTTCCGAACGCGTTCCCGTGATAATACAGACGGGTCCCCGGATTGACCGCCAGATAATAATCGCACGGCGGATGAACGCATTCCACCAGAAGCATACGGTCTCCGTCCGGGATCTGAAGCTGCGTTGTTTCCCCGGTCTGTTCGGCCAAAAGCTGGAGACACGGCCGCGCCATCGCGCTCAGACTGAAACGGCTGTGGAGTTTCATTCCCAGCGAAAACAGCTTGGCGCCCAGTTCGTATTTTCCCGACGCGTTCCGGGACGTGTATCCGTGTTCCGTCAGCACGTTCAGGATGCGGAAAATCAGATTCAATCCGATTCCGGTTTCGCGGCCAAGTTCGGTCGGCCCCCACGTTCCGGGATTGTCCGCCAGAAACTCCATCACTTCCAGAAGGCCGTCCGCCGCAGGCGCATTGTATTTCTTTTTAGGCATATCGTATCATTTATTTTATATTTAAAATATCATTTTATAAGAAACATAAACGAAAATTCAATAAATGCAAGTCAAAAAAAACACTGCCGTCCCATAATTCTTTGAAATCATAATTCATAACCGGTCGCTTCGCTCCCTTTTATTCCGTTTGCCGCTTGATTGCCGTCAAAACCTAACGTGAATACGACTATTGCCGGTTTGGAAAGCAAAGAGCGCATGGCGTAATATTTTGTCACCATTGAAGGCAAAAGTTTCCGCATGAAAGATCGTACCACTTGATTTGTGCACTGATTATCAACCGTTCCAGCCGTAACAGCGGGGATGTTGAAGTTCGTATAACTTTCATTCCCGCTGTTTACGTGCCGACAAACCCATAACCGCGATGAGATCCTTGCGATCCACGTGCCACGGAATCCAGACCACCGCCGCCAGAGCTCATTATACATCATACCCTCAGCGGAATCTAACGCGATTTCACGTCTCACACGGACGCCGATCTCATTGCCATTCCGGAGAACTGCCACTGAACTGAAATGCAACCGAAAGATGTCCATCTCCCTGTTTTTTTACCTCAGCCGGGAGACGGACATTTTTTGTCTCGCCCCCAAAAGTGGACATCTGAGTTCAGCGAAATCCGGACATTTCAATTCAGCGCCGACACCGGTCGGCAATTCCCTCGATTTCTTCTTGTGAAAGCACGTCTTGAGTTCCATTTTTTATTCTCCGGTCATCAATATGACGAATACAGGAATAAGATACCGGGGTAAAATACTTTTGCCAGAAACAGCATGCCAGCTCGTTGGTGGATTCAAAATCCACACCGATTCGAGAAATTCCCTGATTCTCGCCCGTTTCTATGATTTTTTGGAGCAATGCCGCGGCAATTCCCTTTTTGCGGAATTGGGAGCGAACATAAGT
>CAYWZD010000407.1:0-4102 GCA_964462755.1 uncultured Victivallales bacterium
GTCAGGGTAAACGTCAAGGGGGCGCCGGAAATCACCTCCCGCTGGAAGGTGAACGCATCGGAAAATCCGCTGTTTTGCGGGATGGACTTCAATGACACCGCATGGCCGATGGCTTCGGAAAAAAACGGCCGGCTCTGGAGTTCCAATCCCTCGGATGCGAAGATCACACTCCGGCAGGCGATCGTCTGGAACGAAACTCCTTTCGGACCGGACAGCGTGCTGTTCCCGCCGGTCCGCGAGTGGGGATTTTCACAAGGAGTTCTGGAAGCCATGCAGACGTACGTCTATTCCCCGTTCAAACATACGCTGGAGAACTATGAATTGAACATGGAACTCCCCGCCGGAGTTGAAATGCTTTCCCCCGTCGGAAATCCGAGCTGGGGCAACTGGAGCCCGAAAAGCTGGAAGAAAACTCCGGTTGTCCGCGACGGAAAACCGTATATCCGCTATACACTCGGGTATTCCCTGACGGGGATTCCCCCGGAAGTCGCTTACTACAACTTCATTCCGGTCCGGAATGTTTCCTTCGGCAAGCCGGGCGACCGATTCAATCTATATCTGTACCGGCGCGCGGCGGGAAACTTCACCGAACTGGAAGCGGTCCTTCCGGCGCGGGTCCTTCCGCCGCCTGACGGACGGATACTGAAAAAACTGAAGGTCCAGCTCTATACCTCCGTTCCCTATCTGCACGGTGCCGGACAAGTCCGCACGGAGGAGGAAATGGAGGTCATTGTGGAGTCCAACATCAAAGCCGGAATCAACCGCTTCATCATGGGGGCGGATCAGGGGACCAGGAAAAATTACACGTTGAAATTCGCCCGGATTGTGAAAAAGCACGGGGGAGAAGTGATCCTCTCCCCAACGGGCAACCACCCGATCTGGGGGGCGGTTTTCGATGGAGCTGTGACGGAACTTCTGAAGCAGGACGGTTTCCGCGCACGCGGCTTCAACGATGCTCCGTGGTATATGGAGCGGGTCGTCAAAGGACAATACAAGATGTTCTGTCCCACGAAAATTCTGCTCTCCGGACAAAAAGAATTCGCGGAAGCGGTCCGGAAAGACTACCGGGATCTCATCCGGGACTATCCGGCCGACGGGATTTTCCTGAACTGGGAACAGTTTGTCTGGCCGAAAAAGGGAACCCGCGGAGTCACTTCCGGAAACGGCGACGGCGCCTATTGTTTCTGTTCTTTATGCAAGCGCGAATTCGGTAAATACAAAAATATCCCGAACGCGGAAAAACTCTCCGACCAGGATATTTACGACCGGTATGCGGACGAATGGGAGGACTTCCGTCACCGTCAGGACGCAGCGGTCCACGGCATCCTGCGGGATGTTGTCAAATCGATGGGACTTCGCTATGTCTTCTACTGTCAGACCGCGCACAAAACCTATTGGGCTCACGCGAAGGGAACCCTCGATGAGCTGTTCGTGGGATGTCCCGGCAACCCGCAGGCCAATGCGAACTGGCAGAAATTTCTGGACGACAGCAGCCGTTATTTCCGCGAAGTCGTGGGAGACAAACATTTCATCGGACAGCGCTTCGCCTTTTTCGATGCCGGATACAATGTAAAACAGGCTTGGCGGAAAGGCATGGTGCTTTCGGATTCCGGTATTTTCGAACCGGAAACATGGAAGACACAAATCATCCGTCTTTTCGCCTCAAATCATGGCGGAATCGATCTTTCCCAGTCCTATACCAGCGTGGCCGGAATGCTTTACTACATCGGCGAAGCGACCCGTCTGGCCGCGGAATATGAGGACTTTTTCTACGATGGGACCCGGGCCGACTCTCTCGCCGTTTCGAAGGACACCGAATATCCGAATCTGCTGGTGCTGACGCTCGGGGATCGGCGGCTGGTGCTGTTGTTCAACGAAACGAATGCTCCCCGGAAAGTCTCCATTCAGAATCTGAATCTCAAAAAAGGACAACATGCCGTGGTCCGGCATACCGGCGAAACGGTCCGGGATCCCTCGAAAATGACTCTGGAAATTCCGCCGCATGATGTGGCGACAGTCAATATTCAATAAAATTAAGGAGAAACGACACATGAAATGGTTCAGTATGTTCGTCATTGCGTCAGCCTCTGTTTTCTGCTTCGGCGCTGAAGCGGAACCGAAAGCGGAGACCGTCAAACTCGCATTCATCAACAACAATTCTTTTGATCAGGTGAATCGTCAGGGATTACCGACTCTATGGCAATACAATGATTACAGCAAGAAATTCAACGGAGGCGGAACCTTCAAATCGGATCCGAACGGACGCACCGGCAAATGCATTGCCGTAAAAACCGGCGAAGGGCAGTCGGTTTTCTTCTACTCCGCAACTCAGGCGGAAGTCCAGCCCGGAAAAGACACCGTCATCGTCACCCTTTATACAAAGGGAAAAGGCACGTTTCAGATACAGCTTTACGGATACGATCCCAAAAAGAATTGCGGCGGCTGGAGCTCTCCGAAAACCAAAGTGGACTCCGCCGACTGGCAGAAACAGAAATTCAAAATTCCGCTGACCCCTCAACCCAAAACCGTTGCCATCCGCCTTGCCCCGGGAATCTTTGAAAACAGCGATCTGATGATCGATGATCTTGAAGCAGTGATCGAACGCAGTATGTAAGTATTTCATACGGTCGTTTTTGTTCTTAGAATAAAGGGGTTCTCATGAATCTGAACCAGTCGTCCGCGGCAGGATGCTTCATTGATGACGCGGGCCTTGCTCCGGCGCTTCCGCCAAACTGGAAAACGCCGGAGATTCCGCTGGAACCGGTCGTCCGGAACGAATTCCCGGACCCGGAAAAACTTCTCGAAACAGCCGTCGGCTCGCTCCGGCGGTTCATGCTCGCCGCAATCCCGTTCGAGTTTCCCGTCGTCCTCCGAAAAATTCACGGAGAAGGTGAACGGGAAAGTTTTGAACTGGAATTGAACCCCCGTTCCGCTGAAATCCGGGCATTCGACACGGAAGGCATGAGGCGGGGAATCTATGCGCTGATCCGAGAATGGAGAAGCAGTGGCTCCCCGGAATTCGCACCCAGGGAAATCCGCCGTTCCCCGTGGCTGAAAACGAGAATCGCACGATGCTGTTTCGGTCCGATCAAACGTCCGCCGCTGAACCGTGACGAACTCATGGACGATGTGAATTATTATCCGGACGCTTATCTCGAAAAACTCGCGTCGGAAGGGTTCAACGCCCTCTGGCTCACGGTTTCCTTCGCGGATTTATGCACCACACGCTTCACGCCCGAAGACGGCAGGGACAAGGTCCGCCGCTACACCAAGCTCCAGCAGACCGTCGACCGCTGCCGCCGCTACGGCATCCGGATTTACGTCTTCTGCATTGAACCGATGTCATGGAAAATCGGTTCGCCCGTGCTGAAACAATTTCCTTCTTTGGGCGGCCCGAATCTCTTCGGACGAACCTGCTTCTGTCCGGTCTCCCCGGAAGGAAAGGAATATCTGTATGAATGCATGCATGAGATTTTTTCCTCCGTAAAGGGACTCGGCGGAATGATCAACATCTCCATCGGGGAAGGAATCACCACGTGTCTCGCAAGCCTGGACATGAACACGGATTCGAATATTCCGCGGTGTCCGCACCCCTGCGCGCTGAAGCCCGGGGCAATCATGGTGCCGGCGCTGGAATCGATGAATCGCGGAATGAAGGATGCCTCGCCGGATTCCGAACTCATTGCGTGGTTTTATATCCCATTCATCCGGGAACTGCCGGACACGCTGAAAACCATTGCGGGAACAGCGCCGGAGGAAGTGGTTCTCCAGCTGAATTTCGAGTCAGGCGCCGCCGTGGAACAGCTCGGGAAGAAGCGTGTCGTCGGGGACTACTGGCAATGCATCCCGGAACCGTCCGCGGTCTTCGATGAGTTTGCGCGTCTGGCGAAGATGTCCGGCAGAAAGGTCTCGGCCAAAATCCAGACCGGCTGTTCGCATGAAATCGCAACGGTTCCTCATGTGCCGGTACCCGGCCTCCTCTACCGCAAATTCGCGGCCATGCGGAAACGGGGCATCACACACGCCATGCTCGGATGGTATTTCGGGACCACGCCCGGCCTCATGAACGAGGCGGCGGGAGAGCTGTCCTTCCTGAATGCGG
>CAYWZD010000408.1:0-4067 GCA_964462755.1 uncultured Victivallales bacterium
GTCCAGCGGAATATACTTGAAGGTTTCGGGCGTATCGCCCATCCGCATCATCAGGAACATGATGTCGTTGACCGCCTGATATTCAGGGAGTCCGGTGAATTTTTTCCCGGCCTGGAATTCATGCACGGCCGCCAGAGCCACCGTATACTGTCCGATGGATCTGGGCTCCTTGAGAATCTGCTGGAGATCAGGAATCAGCATCGCGCCTTTCTGTCTGGCGCGGAAAACTTTGATCACACTGTCCGTGTAGGCCGGAACTCTCAGGAGACGCCTGTAAAAGCCGTCCGAGGCAAGATAAGGTTCTTCCACAAGTAGTTTCAAAGCCTGGTGCGCCAGCCGGTAATCCTTGGACGCGGCAAAGGTGATCAGCGCTTTTCCGGCCGCCTCCGTGCCGATCAGCTTGAGAGCATACAGATGCTGAATGGGAGGCGTGTTTTCCTCCATCTGCCAGAGTTTGGCCGAATTCAGAATCAGCGGGACGCACACGTCTCCGCGTCCGCGAAAATATTCAACGGCCACCCGGGAGGTGAAAAGGTCATAGTCGATCACATTGAGGGCCTTGGCCATGAAGGAGTTCATATCCTCTCCGCCGGTGAGCTTCATGTATTCCTGCATGTTCCTGAGCCGCCCGGCGTCGCTCTTCATATACCAGTAGTATCCGCGTCCGCGCCCGAGATACAGCACATACTGCTTCAGGTCATTGTCGGGAGTATGCCAGTCAAGAACATCGATGAATTCCTTGCCGGGATCGATCCCTGCATCCGGGACAAGCACGATCACGACGTAGCCTTTCCTGCCCGGAGTATCCGATTTGACGTCGGGGGAAACGGAACGTTCGAGAACCACCTTCCACGCCCACAGGTCACTGCCTCGAAGGGCCGCACAGCGTTCGGACGCGACTTTTTTCCAGTCCGGAAATCCCAACTCGATCTTCTTGAGTGTGTCGGAATCCGGCTGCGACGGGATGGCCGCACGGAGGGTGATTCCCATACAGATAAAAATCCCGAAAAGAAAACGAAGTCTCATATCATGTTCCTCTTCTTCTGTTTTACGATTCGCTTTCCTGTCCCTCTTTCCAGGCGGGACGCTCGAACTTCGGACGCGGGACAGGCACCGTATCATCCGTTTTCACCCGCCAGCGCTTCTCTCCGAAAAGAGCCTGGAGAGACTGGAAGAGCTCCAGCGTGACCTTCACCCGGTAGCGCGCCGATGCCTCGATGAACACATTGCCGCCCGTCAATGTGCGGATGCAGAGAACCAGCTTGGTTTTGGCGCCCGGGTGTTTTCCGATGAGTTTCAGGAGCTCCTTGAGCCGCGCCGGATTGTCGGAGGACTCGTTGAGATGAATATGGAGTTCCTCGCTGTATTTTTCAAGAGCCTCGTCCAGCGTGATGACCTTCTCGGCGGTGATGCTGACCGAGGCGGATTCGTCGACTTTTCGGGTCAGGCCGATGACGAAAACCGGCGTCACGTCCGGGATGGAACCGTCCTCGTTCTTCACTTCGCGGTTCGCCTCGTCCCGGTGGATCAGTTCCTTGCAGGACTCGTAGGTGCGGGAATACGCCAGCGCTTCGATGGAGGCGGTCAGGTCCTCGAACTGAATGATGGCGAAAGGACGGCTGTCCTTCTTGCTGATCTTCTTGGCGACGCTCTTGATCATGCCGCCGACCCGGACACCGATGTCGCCCGCGCCTTCGGTGATCTTCGCGACGGACTGGGTCGAGAACGCCTTGAAATATTCCGCGTATTTGGCGATGGGATGTCCGGAGACGTAAAAACCGAGAAGCTCCTTTTCCCGTGCGAGGATCTCGGATTCGGTGAACTCGGGGATGTCGGGCGGGGGGACGTCGCCGAAGCCGGAGTCTTCGAAATCGGCCAGCATGTCGAACAGGTTGCCCTGCCCCATTTCCTTGTCGCGGCGGCGGGTGTTCGCGGACTGGATGGAACCCTCAATAATCGCGACCAGCTGGGAACGTTTGAGTCCGAAGGAGTCCATGGCTCCCGCGCGGATGAGGTTTTCACTGCTCTTCGTATTCAGCACGCCGCCGGTGCGTTCGAGGAGATCGCTGAGGCTCTTGAAATCGCCGTCCTTGGCGCGCGCCTCCAGGATGGCCTGCGACGCGTTCTGTCCGAACCCTTTGATCGCACCGAGCCCGAACCGGATGGAGCCGTTGTCGACGGTGAAATTCACATCGCTTCGGTTGACGTCCGGGGGAAGAATCTGAATGCCGGATTCGCGGCAGGCGTTGATCAGGAAGGTGATTTTGTCGGCCTTGTCCAGTTCGCTGGAGAGCACGGCGGCGAAGAATTCGGGCTTGTAGTTCGCCTTGAGATAGGCGGTCCGGTAGGAGATCACGGCATAGGCCGCGCTGTGGGACTTGTTGAAGCCGTATCCGGCGAATTTCTTGATTTTCTCCCAGATCTGGTCGGCCAGCTTTTCATCGATGTTGTTGGTTTTCGCACAGCCTTCGACGAACTTGACGTGCTGGTATTCCATGTCCTTGATTTTCTTCTTGCCGATGGCGCGGCGGAGGATGTCCGCCTGACCGAGGGAGAAGCCCGCGAGCACCTGGACCACCTGCATGATCTGCTCCTGATAGAGCATGATGCCGTAGGTTTCGTTGAGGATGGGCTCCATGAGGGGATGGTCGTATTCGATCTGGCGTCCCTGCACCTTGCGGCTGACGAAGTCCGGGATGAATTCCATGGGACCGGGCCGGTAGATCGCCAGCAGGGCGCTGATGTGGTCGATGGTCTCCACCTTGAACTTGCGGCAGAGATCCTGCATGCCGCCGGATTCCAGCTGGAACACCGCGACCGTGTCGCCGCTGTTGAGCAGGTCGTAGGTGGCGGGGTCGTCGAGCGGGATTTTGTCCCAGTCGATCTTGATGCCCCGGCTCTTGAGGATGTTTTTTTCCGCGTCGTCAATGACGGTGAGGGTGCGGAGCCCGAGGAAGTCCATCTTCAGCAGCCCCACGCCTTCGCAGAGGGGAGCGGTATACTGTGTGATGACTTCGCTGTTGGCGCCGCGCCCGAGGGGAACGATCCCAGCCAGCGGATGGTCGCAGATGATGACGCCCGCGGCGTGAATTCCCATGTTGCGGTTCAGGCCTTCGAGCGGTTTGGCCTCGTTGAAAATATCCTGGACCCACGGTTCGCTCTTGATCAGTTCCTGAAGTTCGGAGGACTCCTTGATCGCCTTGGCCAGCGTCATTTTCGGATCGTTGGGGATGCGCTTGGTGATCTTGTCCCCTTCGGACGGGGTGCGCCCGAGAACGCGGGCAATGTCCTTGATGGCGTTTTTCGCCTTCAGGGTTCCGTAGGTGCCGATCTGGGACACGCAGTCCTTGCCGTATTTCTGCGTCACATACTGGATGACTTCTTCGCGGCGTCTTTCGCAGAAGTCGATGTCGAAGTCGGGAGGGGAAACGCGGTCCGGGTTGAGGAACCGTTCGAAGAAGAGCTTGTAGCGGATCGGGTCGATGTCGGTGATGCCGGTGAGGAACGCCACCAGGCTTCCCGCGCCGGAACCGCGTCCGGGGCCGACCGGGACGCCGATTTCCTTGGCGGCGTTGATGAAGTCCCAGACCACCAGAAAATAACTGTCGTATTTCGTCTTGTGAATGATTCCCAGCTCATAGTCCATGCGTTCGAGCTTGAGTTTGGCGTCCTCCTTGTGAGCCTCGTCCGGATGCTGGGGATCGTAGCCGTAGCGTTTCGGGAAGCCCTTGAGGCAGATTTCGCGGAGCATGCCTTCCTGTGTGGTTCCCTCGGGCACATGGTAAACCGGATAATGGTTCTTGTATTCGATCTTCACGTCGCAGCGCTCGGCCACGCCGAGGGTGTTGGTGACCGCCTCGGGAATCTCGTGGAAAATGGCTTTCATCTCGTCGGCGTTCTTGAAGTAGAACTCGTCGGAGGACATCCTCATGCGTCGGGCTTCCTCGTAAGTCGCATGAGTCTGGATGCAGAGCATCAGGTCGTGCGGGCGCGCGTGTTCCTTCTTGAGATAATGGACGTCGTTGGTGGCCACGAGGGGAATGCCGGTTTCTCTGGAAAGCTTGATG
>CAYWZD010000409.1:0-4058 GCA_964462755.1 uncultured Victivallales bacterium
GGCCCGTTTTGACAACCGCTCCGCTGGACCATTCCGGGTAGATCAGATAGTTTTCCGTATCGGTATTATCGTCCAGAACCCGCATATCCGTATATTCTCCGGCGGAGTCGGCAATGATTTTGTAAAAGGAAAGAACTTTCCGGCTGTCCGGAACAAGACTGATCTCAATCGAATCATTCGACCAGATCAGCGGAGAATCCCGCGTATACTTTTCACAGACTATTCTTTCCGGAGAGGGTTCCTCCGCTTCAACTGCAAAATAAAGACAGCTGCCGTCATGAAACATCTTGAAACGGGTCTGGAATGAAGCTTTTTCGTCCGTCCCGATTCTGGTGAAGCCGGTATTCCAGGAAAGGCCTTTCCAACACTCGTCCTCCAGTTTTCCATCCACCGCGGGATGCTGGTTCAAGTACGGCATGGCGCCCCAGAGTCCTCCGTGGAAAAACACGGCCGCGAGCAGAACTGCAAATAATTTTTTCATACGATTCCTGACTATATTCGGTTTTATTTTTCAAGAGTGAAAACAAGGCTGCCCTGACGGTAGACATTTGGCAGCGACGCCGAAGAATCTTTTTTCATGAAGAGGACCGATGTGCCGATCCGGTAATCTCCCGCAGGCCAGCCGTCCGTGGAAAAGGAACATACGGCCTCTTTCTCTTCCCGTTGGCTTTGCGGCAGCCACTTCCATTCCCCCAAAGCCACGGATGACCATTTCGGATCGCTTGCAATTTTCGGCTTCAGTTTCAGCATTGTGCAGAAATTTTCCGGGATGTTGTTGAGATAGGCAAAAATATGCCAGCCGCAGAAGAGATAAGTTTGCGGATATTCGCATTGCACCTTGAAGATTATTTTGTCGCCGGGCTTGAAAACGGTTTTCCCGTCCAGGACTGTTTTCAGGGCGAAAACGGGGACATTTTCTTCTTTGGCGAAAAGCGGACACCCGGTTATTGCGATGAAAAGCAGCCATAATACGAATCTTTTTTTCATGGAGATGTTTCCTATGTTGTTTCTGATGGATTGTGAAATTTGTATCAGGGATATTTTCCCGTGATTTGCGCATAACCGATGAAATAGGTCCACTGATTCCTTGCGGTCACAGAATCATCCAGTTCAACGGGCCTGATCGCCTTGACATGGCCGTCCCCATAAAGAATCGTGCATTTCCTCAGATGCCGGAAGTGAGGCAGACCGTTTCCTCCTCCGGCATAATTGTTGTCCCCGAGCGAATAATGTCCGCTTTGAGTCGCTTCGCAGGGATTGTTTTTGTAGCCGATCTGGAGACTATCTCCCATGAGAATCATTTCACCGGCAGACTTCCAGAGAGTGCTTCCCGCCAGGAACGGGGGAGAATAAGAAGATTTGACAGGGGACTTTGCCTGAATGTTCAAATAGCCCGAAGCCTGATTGTTGAACCGCACCCCATAAGAACCGTTGACAAACTTATGTGTCAGCCACGGGTCCGGGCACTTCAAAATGGCGCTGATGTGTTCGTCGCTGTTCGCGGAATACGGTTTGCCCGGAGGGACATAATGATTGTCCAGCAGAATCGTGAAATAGGTTTTCTTCTCATAATCGTGGTAAGGCGGATAAACCCAGCCGCCGAAGTCATTTGCATAGCAGTTTTGCGCGACTCCCGCCTGCTTCAAGTTGGAAATACATTTTGCCCCTACTGCGGTGGCACGGGCTTTGTTCAGGCTCGGCAGAAGCATTGCCGCAAGAATCGCTATGATGGCAACCACGATCAGCAGTTCGATCAAAGTGAAATTCTCATATCTTTGTTTCATGATTCTCTCCAATCTTTTTTTGATATGCTGTCATTTCAGTTTTTTCTTTCCGTCCCGATTCCTGAAAAAGAAATCGATTTGGCCATATTATTTTAAACCACTTTTTTTTTATAAGCAAACCATTTGCTTTTTTTGTGCTCATTATTAAAAATATATGCAGTAAAATCTCATTTTCAAGAAAAATTAATTCTTTTTTGATTTTTTCTTGCACCACTTGCTTTTTGTGATATATTACCTTCCAATGAAAAGGGAGGTCCGGATGGAAAAATCTGAAAAAATCACAGTTCTTCTGCGACAGGAAATCAACACCCGCAAGTATGAAACGGGTTCGCGTTTTCCCTCCGAGACGGAGCTTGCGGATCGTTTCGGCGTGAATCAGAAGACGATCAACAAAGCGGTGTCCCAGCTGGTTGCGGAAGGATTGCTGCAGCGGGGAGTTCGCGGAAGCGGCACGCATGTAAAAACCTGTTCCTCTTTTCCGCGCATGCGTATTGCCTATATCGGAAAATTCTATCATCCATATTACGCAAACATCCTGAACGGCATCCAAATTGCCGCGCTCGAACAGGATTGCATTGTCGATGTTCTCAATCCGCTGGCGGAACAGTTCAATTCCGTTGTCAGCAAAGTGAGAAATTCCGACATCAGAGGAATCATCTCGAGTGCATACGGGACAATTGAGGGAGGCAACCTCCCCGTGCTCTACGTGGACGAAGAATCCGCCGGAGAGTATTACAAAGACTTTGTCGCATGCAATTCCTACCAGGGCGGATATGAAATGATGCGGGCGTTGATCTCGCGGGGACACAAGAACATCGTCCTGCTGACATACATAACCGATACCCGGCAGCGGGTAATCGGCTTTCAGGACGCCATGCGGGAAGCGGGAATCGAGCGTATTCCTGAACGTCTGTATACCTCCATACAATGTTCGGATTATGACACGGAAACCCTGTTCAAAAAAATGACCGCGGATTTTCCCGGATTCACGGCGATCGCCTCCACCGGAGACGACTGCATTTTCCGTGTCATCTCGTTTCTGGAGAAAAAAAATATCCCGTGGTGTGGAAAAATCGCAATGACAGGATTCGGGAATGTTTCGGGAATCAGCAATCTGCTGCCCATCGCAACCGTGGATCAGCATCCGTTTCACATCGGGAAAAAAGCGTTCAGCGAACTCCTCCGGAAAATAGAGAATCCCGATACGGTTGTCCGGGAACGGATCGATGTGGAATTGCTCGGACTTGAAAACATTCCGCTTCTTGCCCGACGTCTACCATCCCGGTCGTTTCCGGCCGGAAAAGAATATTCGTATTCGAAAGAGAAAAGAGGAAAAGAATGAGAGAGCAGACAAAAGTATTGATCGTCGGAGCCCACCATGAGGAAATCGAGGCGGAATGCCCGAATATTGCTGCGGCACTGGCTCAGGCCGGATGCCATGTCACGATCCTGAATCCCGTCGGCGGCTGGAACTGGACGTACATCCGTTCGCAGGGAGAAGGCGCGCGCGAACGGGTTCTTGCCGATGCTATCGCGGCAGCCAAAGAACTCGGATGTGAAAAAGTGGTCTGGGACTACCCGGTGGCACAAGTCGACCGGTATAAGCCGGAATTGATCGACCGGATGGCAGAATTCCTGATCGCCTTAGACCCAGAAATCGTGCTGATGCATTGGCCGCTCGACAGTCATGCCGATCACCGGGCTGTCGCACAGATCACCCGTCATGTATTATATACGGCGGCCAACATTTCTCCCGATGACCATCCGGAATACCGGGGTCCGCGGGAAATTTACGCCTTTCAGACTGGAGTCAGTCAGGCCTATCACTTTATTCCCGACCTGCTGGTGAAGACCGATTCGACAACGATGGCTTGTGCCGATCGAGCCGTTGCCTGTTTTAACACAACCGCGCCGGAATATGTGCCGATCTGGCGGAAAAACTTTCATACAAAGGCGGATTACTGGGGAAATCTCGTCGATATGCCGTCTCCCGCGGAGGTTCTGAAATTTCTCGGTCCAAAACTGCCACTTGATGGTTTTCTCCTCAAAAAAATTCTTGGAGACCGAGTCATTTCCACGCCGCTTGACCGTTTCTTTTACAATCAGGACTTTCAGCTTTAATCCTTTTCGGCAAAAAAACGTGGAGTTTTGCACCGTCCCGCAGAAGGTTCGAGTAACGAACAATCACGCTTGGTGGAGCAGGAAAGTAAAGTCCCTAAAGGGAACCTCTTAAAATGTCTTTTTAGGAGGCCGAAGTTTTTTTGACCTGTCGCT
>CAYWZD010000410.1:0-4056 GCA_964462755.1 uncultured Victivallales bacterium
AAAGCTTTTACTCAAAATACAAAACGAATTCGAGGGACATGCTGCCAGGCCATGTTGTCCTCATAGTACACCGGTCATGATCGGGGGAATATGACCGAAGAGACCAATAAAATATCATGGAAACCTTTTTTTTCAAGATTTTTTCGTGCTTTTTTCTGTTTTTTTATCACAAATCCTTTTGACTTTCCTGCTTTCCGTGATATTATTAGCCGCATGGAAGTTCATGTCTCATGGGCTCCCTGCCCGCCTCCGGTTTTGAGAGAAAGCCGCCCGCGGGAAAACAAAGTCTTCTCCGGACTCTAATCGGAGATCAAAAAAGTGGGGGTGAAGGCTTCGGCCTTCACCTTTTTTTTCCGGCAATTCCAAAACCTTATCCTTCCCGCAAACGCAATTCCTGATTTGCCTGCATTCATTCACGACATTTTCAGGAATGCGGAACCCGTTTCCCTTCTCCCGTTTACGGATAAGGAACCGTCATAAGGACGCGGGAGCCGTTTTCCGGCTGGTTATTGGAACAAATTTGACGGCATCCCCCTTGAAGAAGGAATCGCTGACCGTCCGGAGAAATTCCGCGGCGGCTTTCCGGGCGGCGGTGGAGTCCGTCGGAGAGGTGATGCGGAACTTGATGATGCGGTCGCCATAGGGAAAAACAACCAGTTCCGAGGTGAAATTCTCCCCGTCCATGTCGAAATGGAACACCGCGCGCCGGCCGACTTCCTGTTTCCCCGTCTGAAGAGTATCTTCCTCTTCCAGGGTGATCTGATCCAGACCGGTCGCTTTGGAGGCAAGTCCCAGAATGCTTTTCTTGACCTCCTCATAGTGTTCCAGAGCGCTTTTCAGGGGGATTTCCGCCGGAGTCGCCGAAAGGGAATAAATATAGATGTCCGCCGAAGTGCCGAACGTGCCCGAATAACGGATGAGCGTCCCGAAAAACGGATTGTTGTTCTTGCGGACTTCGATTTTCGTAAAGAGTCCTATCCTGGCCGGAAAGACAATGCCGGTGGTCTCATCCGAATAGGGCGTGCTCTTCGGAAGGTTGGTCACGCCGGAAAACTCCTCCGTTTCGGAAAACGCGCGGAATGGAAGAATCAGCGCAAGAATCATGCATGAAAAAAATATGGAACGCATATTCAGCTCTCCAAGGGTTCCTGAAGGTGCTTTTTCCAGAAATCAAGCTGGGTTTCGACCTGTTTGTATCCGGTGGCGCCGAAAACGTCGCGTTTTTCCACGGCGCGTTCGGGAGAAAAGACGTTCAGCATATCCTCATCGGCTTCGGGGAAAACGGAACGCATCTCCTCCAGTGTGATCTCGTTGAGCGCCTTGTTGTGCTCGGCGGCGAAACGGACCAGGGAGCCGACCTTGTGGTGTGCGTGGCGGAACGGAACGCCTTTCCGGACCAGTTCCTCGGCCAGATCGGTGGCCATCAGGCCGGGATCGGAGGCGGCGCGGCGCATGCGTTCCGGGAAAACGGTCATGGTCCGGATCATGCCGGGATAGACGGACAGAATGGCGTGGACCGTATCGATGGCGTCGAAGAGGCCTTCCTTGTCCTCCTGCAGATCGCGGTTGTATGTGAGGGGCAGTCCCTTGCAGATGGTGAGGATGGAAATCAGGGAGCCGTAGACACGGCCCGTCTTGCCGCGGGAAATCTCGGCGATGTCCGGATTTTTCTTCTGCGGCATGAGGCTGGAACCGGTGCAGTAGGCGTCGGAAAATACGATGAAGGAAAACTCCTGGGACATCCAGAGGATGAGGTCCTCGGAAAGACGCGAAACGTTCATGCAGAAGATGGACAGGGCGGCCAGCACCTCGCAGGCGAAGTCACGGGACGCGACGGCGTCCATGCTGTTGCGGGTCATGGCGGGAAAATCGAGTTTTTTGCGGACGAATTCGCGGTCGATGGGAAGCGTCGTTCCGGCGATGGCGCCGGAGCCGAGCGGGAGGACGTTGAGGCGGCGGCGGGCATCCAGAAGACGTCCGATGTCGCGCTCGAACATCTCCGCGTATGCCAGAAGATGGTGGGCCAGAAGAACCGGCTGGGCGTGCTGGAGATGGGTGAATCCCGGCAGGATGACGCGTTTGTTGGCTTCCGCCTGTTCCGTCAGGGCGCGCTGGAACATCCGTATGCCTTCCGTCAGGTGAAGAATCTCTTCCCTCAGATAAAGCCGGACATCAAGGCAGACCTGATCGTTGCGGCTGCGAGCGGTATGGACCCGTGCCCCTTCGTCGCCGAGCGCCTTGATGAGCTCGGATTCGATGTGCATGTGGATGTCTTCCAGTTCCGTCTTGAAGGTGAAATCACCGGCGTCGATCCGCTTCCGGATACGTTCGAGTTCCTCGCAGATTGCATCGGCGGAAGTCTGCGGGACAATGCCGACGGAGGCCAGCATCTGCGCATGGGCCTTGCTTCCTTCGATGTCATGCTTATACAGACGCCGGTCATAAGAAATCGATTCTGTAAAATCGCGGACGCTGCTTTCCGCGTCTTTCGCAAATCTTCCGCCCCACAAGGCCATGTCTTCACCTCTCGATTGATTCATTACCCATGGGAATATAGCATCTTTTCGGTTTTCTGAAAGCGGAAACTCTTTTTTTTTACAACAATATAGAAAAAAATCTCTGCATTGTTCTTGCTTTCAGCAAAGAATCTGCTATATTTTCTGGAAAAGCAAATTCCCGACAAAACAACAGGAGTTGAACAATGAAACTGAAAAAAGCATTTCTTTACTCGATGGCTTTGGTCGCATCCATTATGGTTACCGGCTGCGCAACCCCGTTCCCGCTGGGCGTGATCTATACGAAAGCGACCCTGCCCGGAGCTCTCGGAAACAGTGAACTCCAGTATTCCAAGACCGGAACCGCTTCCTGCTACAGCATCATCGGAATCATCGCCAGCGGCGACGCTTCCATCAATGCCGCCTGCCACAGCGCCGGCATCACGAAGGTCTCCTGGGTCAGCTACAGCGTCAACAACATCCTTGGCGCTTACGGTGTCTACACCACGACGGTCTACGGCGACTGATTCAAAGCCATTCGATCACAAAAGGACGCATCCTTTCAGAGATGCGTCCTTTTTTTATGAAAGCGCCCATGAAAACAGCAGAATACCAACAGCGGCTGACCCGGATCTTCACGGAACACGGATTCGAGGTTCCCGAGATTGAAAGCGCCTACATCCTTTCCGAAGTCATGAATGTACGCGCTCTCGAGCTGCCTCTGCACGCAAACGAATCGCTCCCGGAAAAACAATTCCGCAAGGCGGAAGAGTTCCTCAAGAGACGGCTGGCCAACGAACCGTTTCAGTATATTTTCGGCTGGACTCCATTCCGTTTTCTGGAACTGAAGGTCGGACCGGGCGTGCTGATCCCGCGTCCCGAGACAGAGTATCTGGTCGAGCTAGTGATGAAGCGGCTCCCGCGCGGGGCGAAAGTCTGCGAACTGGGCGCGGGTTCCGGAGCCATTTCTCTGGCACTGGCCTCCGAACGGAAAGACATTTCCGTGGAAGCAAGCGAGCTCTCGGGAGAAGCATTCGTCTGGGCGGAAACCAACCGCAAAGCGCTGGCCCTCCCGAATGTGCGCTTCCACCGGGGCGACCTCTTCGAGCCTTTCCCCGGACGCCGTTTCGACGCCGTCGTCGCCAACCTTCCTTATGTGGCCGGATCGGAAAAGGAGCTTCTCCCTCCGAACGTCCGGGACTACGAACCCGCCGAGGCTCTCTTCGCTCCGGAGGAAGGCTTCTTGCTGATTGAAAAGGCCCTGCGGGAAGCCCCGGACCATCTTCGGGAACGTTCCTTCCTGTTTTTCGAGATCGGGGAAACACAGGGTTCTCGCGCGCTGGACGCCGCCCGGAAAACCGGCTTTTTCAGACAACTCTCCATCGAGCCGGACCAGTATGGAGTCCGCCGTTTCCTGTTCGCCGAACGGTAAGTCTTCTTCCCTCCGGCTTCTCTGTTTTTACAACTCCCTTCCGGGATTACTTTTTCGCCTGACGGATGCGCTCGATAATGATCTGCCGGACGAAATCTTCCGTGGCAAGACCTTTTTTATCGGCCTCCG
>CAYWZD010000411.1:0-1657 GCA_964462755.1 uncultured Victivallales bacterium
CCTGATGATGCGGATGGGCGATACGCCCGAAACCTTCAAGTATATTCCGCTGGACAGCGACGGAAAAGGGACGACCTCGAAACTGGATGACAAGGAACGTCAGAGAATCGCCCCGCATCTGGAGGTCGTCCGCAAGTCCAAAGACTTTGATGTGGCTTTTGCCGCCGCGCTGGCGCTGGCCTCGTTCTCTCCTGAAAATCCGAAGATTGCCAAATCCTATACGGACCGGGTCCGGAAAACCGGACTGGAACTGCTGCGGGAGCTTCCCGCCGAGAAGGTCTATGACAAACTGGCTCTGCTGGAGAGAAATCTCAAGGACACCAAGGAGCAGGCGAATCTCCGCCGTCTGAAACGGGAATTCGGCGAACGCTGAGAACCCCGCTTACATCAGAAAATAAAGGAAGATCGGAATCGTCACGATCGAAGAGATCGTCGAGATGAAGATGGACTGTCCCGCCAGATCCAGATTGCCGCCGTACTGCCTGACGATCAATGCGGAGCCGCACGAGGCAGGCATCAGGGAGACTACAATCGAAACGTTGCGTGTAAGCGGGTCCAGCGGAAACAATTTCAGGACAAGGACCGTCAGCAGCGGAAGGATCACCAGCCGTGTCAGCAGGGTATAGGCGGCGTCGTACCGGTATGCCATCAGGCGGGCTCCCGAGCTGAAGATGGCCGCGCCGGTCAGGATCAGCGCGAGCGGAACGGCGATGCTGCCGATGTCCCGGCACAGGTTCATGGCGTGGGCCGGAATGTGAATTCCGGTGAAGACCGTCAGAAGGGCCAGCACGACCGCCGCAATGTTGGTGGAAAGAATGTTTCTGGCGGTCTGTTTGAGGTCGCTGTCACCGACGAGCGCAAAAATGCCGCAGGTCCAGAAGCCGATGGTGGAGCCCACGTTCAGCAGGAAAAGATAGGCGACCGCCTTCATGCCGAAGAGGCTTTCCAGCAGAATCAGCGGCAGGAACGCGTAGTTGTTGACTGTCGCCAGATGAACGAAAGTCGCCATTCTGCGGGGCGTCCGGTTGCGCATGCCGTAACGGAGTCCGTATCCGCAGAGCATGCCGAACAACATGATTCCAAGCCCGATCAGCGGCAGCTGCCAGAGCGCCTTCGCGTCGCCGGCTCCGAAATTCGTGACGATGCTGTGGAACGTGAAGAAGGGCATCAGAAGGTCGATGGCGAACCGTCCGAGGGGGCCCAGGTCGGCGCGTCCGAACATTTTGAGCCGCAGCGCCAGCGCGCCGATTCCGAAGAAACAGAAGGTCTTGACGATCGCAAGGATCACCTTCACAATCATGTCAATATCCATATCGAATTCGTTTTACCGGATTCAGGCGGACCCCGCGTTTCCTTCGGGAGAGAAGAAAACGACCGCTGCCGGAGCCTTTCATTGTTCAAGTTTCTGAATCAGTTCTTCCGTGATCTTTCTGAGTCCGACCAGATCCAGC
The DNA here is from genome assembly GCA_964462755.1 of uncultured Victivallales bacterium. Lineage (GTDB taxonomy): Bacteria > Verrucomicrobiota > Lentisphaeria > Victivallales > UBA1829 > SIG94. Next base: position 1,452 of record CAYWZD010000411.1, read on the forward strand.
TTGCCGCTGCCGAGCATGGGTAGCGAATCGACATGGTAGAAATTGGAAGCCTTTGGAATCCATAGATTTGTGATATTTCTTGCGCGCATTTCCTCGATGATTTTCTCCGGAGGAATCGGCAGTTTCGTATAGAATACCACAATGGCCTCTCCCTTGGCGGGATCGGGAATGCTGGAGACGGCCGCGACTTTTTCCTCCAGCCGGAG
>CAYWZD010000411.1:1757-4043 GCA_964462755.1 uncultured Victivallales bacterium
CCTTGGCGGGATCGGGAATGCTGGAGACGGCCGCGACTTTTTCCTCCAGCCGGAGAATCTCGTTGATGGCGCATTCGACCAGTTCATGAGGCACCATTTCACCCCCGATTTTACTGAAGCGGGAGAGCCTTCCGCAGAGGGTGATGTAGCCGTCGGCGTCCATTTTCCCGATGTCGCCGGTGTTGTACCAGCCGTCCTGAATGACCTCTTTCGTCAGGGCCGGTTCCCCGAGGTAGCCCTGCATGACGGTGGGACCCTTGACGACCAGCAGTCCCTCGGTGTCCGGCGGAAGCGGCGCGCGGGTGACGGGATCGACGATGGCCGCGCAGATGCCCGGCATGGCGGGTCCGATGCTCCCTTTCCTGCCTTCTTTCTTGCCGAGGTCGAGCACGGAGGAGCCGATGTTGATGGCGACGATCGGGGAAAGTTCGGTGCAGCCGTATCCTTCGATCAGGGCGCGCTGTCCGCCCGAGGCGGAATCGAACCGGTCGGAAATATCCATGCGGAGCCGTTCCGCACCGGCGATGGCGAGACGCAGGGAAGTGAACATCACCGGATCGCAGCGCCGCAGATACGACTGCATGAAGGTGGGCGTCCCCAGAAGGATGGTCACCTTATGTTCCATGCAGGCTCTGGCGACGGCGTCGCAGTCCAGCGGACTGGTCACATAGACAACTTTGCATGCGATCATCAGGGGGAGCCAGTAGGCGGAGATGAGCCCGAAGGCATGGAACATGGGGAGGTTCCCCAGAATGACGTCGTCGCGGGTCCAGTACATGACCTTGATGAAGGAATAAATATCGCTGTTGAAGTTGTGATGGGAGAGCATGACGCCCTTCGGGTTTCCGGTCGAGCCGCTGGAGAAGAGGACGACGGCCGTTCCCATCACATTGCGGTGGGTCAGGGGGGAGATCAGATTCATGAACTCCTGATGGGGCAGCACCGCCAGCAGCACCGCCATGAGGATCTTTTCCCTGCGGGTGACGGAGCCGGCGATATCCTCCAGAAACACCATTTCGGGCAGTTTCTCGAACTTGATCTTGTCAAGGAACTTCCGGCTGGTCAGAACATGAGTGATGGAACCCTTCCGGATGGAGGCTTTGAGGGAATCCCGGGAGGCGGTGAAGTTGAGGATCGCGGGAACCTTGTCGGCCATCATGATGCCGGTGCATGCCAGCGAGGCCGCGGTGCAGTTGGGCATCATCACTCCGACATATGGACAGTCCGGAGCGATCATGGCCCGGATTTTCCGGCTCAGGATCGCGGACGCGGTGCAGAACTGGAAGCAGTTCATCTTTCTTCCGCCGTAATCGCAGACGACTGTGAAGAACGGTTTCCGTTTTGCATAACGCGCAATCTGATAGTGAAGCGGCCGTTCCGAGCTCCGCGGGACCATTTCCGTTTCCGCGCCCATTTCGGAAATCTTCTGCCGGAGTTCGAATGCCGTGGTCCCTTCCGGAATGGGATCGCCGAATGTGACGGTCACCGGGTGGGGAATCTCCTGCGGAATGCGGAATTTCAGTTTCTCATAATAATAGCTGAAGATGCTGCCCCAGATCATCCCGATCCGGACCGGGATCACCGGCACCTTGACATCGTTCGGGAGCATGGCGCTGTAGCCGGAGGAAAATTCGTCCATGAGGCCGTTGCGGGTGATTTTTCCTTCCGGGAACACGCACACGATTTCCCCGGCGCGAAGAGCGTCGCGGACGTTTTCAATCATGCCGCCCATGCTTTTGATGCGGTTCCGGCGGGGGACCTCGATGAAGCCGAGGAAGCGGGCGAAGGGGTTCAGCAGGGGGATGCGGTAATAGTCTTCATGCATCAGGAAGCGGATTCGTCTGGAGGTGCACGCGCTGATCATGAAACCGTCCACGAAGGAGGCGTGATTGGAAACCAGCAGGACCGGTCCGTGATCCGGGATTTTCTCCGAGTCGATGATTTTGAGACGGAACAGGGAGTGTGTCAGGATCAGAATGAAGGCGTGCATCGGCAGATCGGGGAGGAACATCATGGCCAGGATAGTGCCGCCAGCGGACACCAGTCCGGTGATGAAAAACAGGATCGGCGGTTCGCACTGGGGCATCGGGACGGTCTGAAGAAATTCGGGCATGGAGATGCTTGCGGCGGCTGTTTTTCCGGAGACCAGCAGGAAAAGGAAGAAGGAGAAAACGAGGATGGAACCGAAGGTCAGCATGTTGCCCACCGCCAGAGCCGCGCCGCGCCGTTCGGGATCGACCCACTGCTGGAAATAGGCCCGGACCGGAACCACGAAGAAGCCGCCGC
>CAYWZD010000412.1:0-4033 GCA_964462755.1 uncultured Victivallales bacterium
AACTGGAAAAGGATTCCAACCAGAAAACCGCAAAGAAATTCGAAGAGACCGGTAAAAAACTCGATCAGCTTTCGGAAAAACTGAAAAAGAAGAAGATAAGCTCGAAGCAGACGCTGGAGGCTCTTTCCGACATGGCCTGCGATCTTGGATGCGAAGCGGGGAATCAGCACAAATCCGGAACCCAGGGCAATGCGGAACGTCTGGGCAAGGTCGGCGAACGGATCAACGAGGCGGCGGAATCCGGGCCGGACAGCAAACTCCCGGAAGAGAAAAAGAAGGAGGAGCTTCTCCAGACGCTCGGAACCCTCAAGAAAGTGGTGACGGCGTCCAAGAGCGGACAGCAGGACCCTGTTTCATTCCTCAACTCGACTCTCGCCCGGATGCATGAAAACGCGGATCCTCTGAAGTATCTGAAAAAGCATCCCGACCCGGTTGCGGAGCAGGAAGTCCGCAAGGAAATGGAGGACCTTCTGGAAGACCTTGCGTCAATCACTGGCCGGATTGCGGAGGAGTCCGCGGACTGGAATGTTTCGAGGGCGCGCGAAGACGTGGAAAGAGAACTGGCGCGCTATGGAAAGAAGGTCTCGCCCGATCCGGGAAAAATGGAGCCCCTGCTGGATTCGGCGGGAAAACTGCTGCTGGCGCTGAAACGGGAAGTCCGGATTCATGTGTTCGAGGCGGAGGAAGTCCCGGAAAAATACCGTCGCGATGCCGCATCGTATTTTGAACGGCTTTCCGGCAGGAAAAACGCCCCGGAGGAGAAGCAATAATGGAACAGAGCATTCAGACCATCCGCTGGGATTTTCCCGGTTCCTGGACCGGGCTGGTTCTCGCGTTCCTGTCTCTGGCCGTGTTCATCGTCCTTTCCTACCGGTATTCCCTGCGCGATCTCGGCTGGTTCCGGAAAACGGTTTTGTGCCTGCTTCGCACCCTGCTTTTCTGTCTGATTCTGTTGTGCCTGACGAATCCGCGGGTTGAAACCGAACGGACGATCCGGCGGCAGGAAAAGCCGAAAGTCGCGGTGGTGTTCGACGAGTCCGGCAGCATGCTGAAACCCTCCGTCTGGAAACGCAACCGTTTTGATGATGCCGTTTCCTTCTGGAATGAAAAAGTCAACCGGGCGGATGTTCAAATGGATTTCTTCCACTTCGGCAAAAATCTCCGCAGGGTTTCCGCCCCGGGCACATTTCCCGATGCCGCCAACGGAAAGGAAACCCGTTTCTATGCGCTGGCACGGGAGTGGATTCCGCGTTTCGAGGCGGAAAAATACAACGGGGTCATCTGTTTCACCGACGGAATCGACACCGGGGAAGAAGGACGCGGCGATCTGCTGTCCGCACTGGCGGCCACGCCGATGGAACATATCTTTGTCCCCATGACGCAGGAAGTGGCCTCGATGCCGGAACTTTCCTTCCGGAAAATCGAGTCGCCCGCGCAAGTCTTCACAAAGACGGACAATGCTCTGACTTTCCTGATCCGGTGCGGCAATCTCCATGCCGGTTTCAATCCCGTTTTCGAACTGCTCCGGAACAAGACGGAAGTGCTCTCCAGACAGGAACTCTCCCCGGTCAACGGATTCCGGACCGTGAAGTATTCCCTGGCGGCTGAACTGCCTGGAACCGAGTTTCTGACGGCGCGTCTGCTCCTGAAGGGGAAGGTCTGTGAAAGCGTCACATGGAGCATCGAAAAGACCGAACGCAGGGACAAGGTGAACGTATTGATTTTCAACGGTTCGCTTGATTTCGGAACCCGCTTCATCCGCAATGTCTTTCTGGACGAACCGTCCATCGCGCTGAACATCCGTTACGCCAGAGGGGTTTTCCCGGAGAAAACCGGAATGGGAACCGAATTTCCCGGCCGCGACGAGCTGGGCAAATTTGATATTCTTCTGCTGATGAACCTGAAACGGAAATCACTGGGACCGAACGCGGAGGCGGACGTCATGGATTTCGTGCGGAAGGGAGGCGGACTGCTCTTCGTGTGCGGAAACCCGGCCACGGCGCGGGAATACGCCGCCTCGACGCTGGAAACGCTTCTGCCGGTAAGGTTCGCCGAAACGACAGCTTCCGATCCTCGCGCTGAGCCCGAAACCCAGCGGATTCTGAATGAAATCTCCCGCGGCAGAAATCCCACACAGTTTGATGCGCAGCTCACCCGTCAGAAGGAATTTACGTTCAAGCCGGAGCCGCTGTATAAATTCAAACTGACGCTGCTGGGGAAGAAGAGCCCGCTGTTCTACAAGAATGTTTCCGGCGGAAAGCCGATGGCGGTAATTCCGGAATTTCAGGATATTGCGCCGGTCGAATCCCTCAAACCGGGAGCCAATCTTCTGGCATTTCACGACGCAGGGGGGCGTGAACTTCCGCTTCTGGCTTACCAGAACTACGGAACCGGTCGCAGCATGGTGCTGGCCTGCGATCCGCTGTGGCGCTGGAAAATGAATTTGCCGTCGAAAAATCCGTCGTATGAAATTTTCTGGAAGAACCTGTTTTCCTACCTTTCCCTTGGAAAAAACCGGACCGCGCGCTGGATCGTGCCGAATCTGTCGCCGGATGTGAAAGAATTGGAATTGACACTGGACCCCGGAGCCCAGATTTCGGATTCCGGCCGGATCGTGTGCAAACTGGAATCCGATGGAATGGAGCAGACGCTTCCGCTCCGGAACGTCGAAGGCAAACTCCGCTGTGCGGTGAAACCGAATATAAAGGAACAGACAGTCCGGGCATTCTACGAGGGAAAAGTCATTGCCTCCTTCACCTTCTCGGCGCAGAAATCCACGGAAATCGAAAAAGAGCTCCGGACGCTGGAGCCGGATATGGAAGGATTGAAGGAATTTGCCGCTCTGCCGAACGTCTCCCTGCTGGATTCCGGTTCAAAATTGAACCTGTCCGACCGTTTCGGACGGAAAGAAATCCTGCTGAAGGAAAAAACGGTGCATCCCCTGTGGCATAGCGGCTGGATGTTCTTCTGGATGGCGGCGCTTCTGATTCTGGAATGGATCATCCGGCGCTGGAACCATCTTTTGTAAAGGAGGAAACGATGCGGTATCTGATTCTGCTTTTCTGCGCCTGCTTCTGCACGGCGGCTTCCGACTTCGAATCGGAACGCGGCAGCCGGGTTTCCTGGGTGCGCCTGAAATTTCCCGTCCAGGGGAGTTCCCGCTGGGAATCGGCGTGGGACTGGCACGCACATCCGTCCGGCGACATGCGGATGATCGATTTCATCCGCAGAAACACCTCCGTCAACCTGATGGCGGACTGGAATGTGGTGGACGTGGAACATCTGGAAAAAATGTGCGCCTTCCCGTTCATTTTTATGCACGGACAGCGAACCCTGAATATCTCGCCTCTTGCCGAGAAAAACATCAAGGAATATCTGCTGCGCGGCGGATTTCTCTTTATCGATGATTGCGTCTACAAAAATTATGATCCGTATCAGGACATGTTATACCAGAGTGTCCTGAAACTTCTGAAACGTCTGTTTCCGGGGGTGGAAATCCAGCGGGTCGGTCTTGACCACGAATTGTTCCATTGTTATTACAAGATTCGTTTCTTCCCGCATTGTCAGGGGAAGAATAACGGCATCTCGCTGGTGACATGGCAGGGACGTCTCATCGCCATCATCACTTCCAGCGATATTCATTGCGGTTGGGTCAGCGAACGTTGGTTCGGTGCGGAAACCACGCAGGAGGCTTACCGCCTTGGAACCAATATTTACGTGTATTCCATGCTGCACTGAGAATCGTTTTTTCCGAAGAGGAAACGGTCTGTGAATATGCGGCTTACGGTTTCCCCATAAGCCGGATGCCGTGGACAAACGCGCCGAAGCCGTCTTGAGGCGTCCGGTCCCGGATTTCCAGATACAGGATGCCGGTTTCCAGTTCTTTGGGAACCGCCCACCGGAGCGTCTCCAGACTCTTGCGTTTGCCGGAATTGAAGATTTCCTTCAGGCTGTCTTCCGAACCGCCCGCCCGGACGATGTAGTCCGATTCCAGATCGAGGTCGAGGAAGAGGGGGGCGTTCTTCGCATATTG
>CAYWZD010000413.1:0-4032 GCA_964462755.1 uncultured Victivallales bacterium
GCGATTCCGCCCATGCCGGATCCGGCCACCAGCAGGTCGTATTCATGCGGACAGGTAATTGACGATATATCGAACTTCATCATGTCATCACCATAATTTCTTATATTGAACCGTTCCCAGAGAATCCAGCATTGCGCGAATGTCATTGACCTGATCCTGCCATTTCAGCGGGAAGCCGCGCCGCTTGTTTCCAAGTTCGGTCACGTTCAGCGGATAATCGCGGATCATGTACAGTCGCATGTCCGGCGACAGCGGTTCCGCAATGGAACGGTTGTTGGGCAGATTCCGATAATCCAGGCTGAAAAAATCCTCGGTCTGTCGGGGAAACAGCTCCAGATACGGACGCATGATCTCCGGAAGTGGAGTCATGATGTAAGAGTTATGGCTGTTCAGCAGTTCAGTGGCCAGCATCACGTTGGCGGTGAATCCGCCATTTTCGTTGAATTCGACGTAATGGATTTTGCGGTTGTATTCGCAGAACTCGACATCGCTGCTCCGGCGGCTTTCCGGCAGGGGCGGACGATAGTCGCGCAGGAATTCATTCATTCCCATTGCGCCCTGAAGTCCGAGAAGCTGCATTACCGCGTAATAGCTGGCGTGGTCGCGGATGCCGCGGTCGCCGATTTTCTCGGCCATCCGGGCGACCGCGCACATTCCGGCGTGCATGATGCCGGTCTCCTGAAGACCGTTGCCGACGCGGATTCCGCCGTAAGTATCGTAGCTGATGCCCACCGGCCAGCTGTGGGAGTTGGGAATGAAATTGTATGATTCCAGAATGCGGTTCCAGTTGGCCTTGATGAAATCGAACCCGTCGCAATTGCGGGCGTAATCCCACAGCAGATAGCAGCGCAGGGCTTCAAAACAGCAGGAGTCGATCGCATAGTCGGTGTCGTTGGGTGCAAAAGTGGTGAGGCGGAGTCCGGACGGGGCCGTCAGTGTCGCCGCCACCGGCTTTTTGCGCAGATCTTTGCGCATTTCTGGGGCGAAATCTGGCTTGGCCATGCCGTCGAAGAGCGCATAATTCTCCACCTCGCCGCGATAGGAGGCGCGGATTTTTGCGGCAACGTTGTCCGCCGCGTAAGGCAGTGCGAGAAGCACATTCGAGAATTCCGGCTCCATGGAACCGGGAACATATTTGCCGCGCCAGAAGTTCTCCTTCCATGGATGCGTCGCCAGAGACTTCAGGCCGCCAAGCAGGCGCTTGTTGAGAAGCTGGCGCAGTTCGCCGGATTGGGGCGTCTGTCCCGGTGTGACCACACGGACTTCGTTGACAAAATGCAGCAGACCGTCGATGCCGACTGTGACCGAATCGCCCGGCACGGCGAACAGAGGTCCGTGCATCGTCGCGTATTCGAGGTCTTCGGCGGGAGAGTCGACCGCCCCCTTGAATCCGGTTGCCGCCGCCAGAACCGGCGGCAGGATCGGGGAAAGCGGCGCGATTTTACGTCCGGGGGTATTCCAGTCGTCTTGAACCGCCCGATGGGTGAAACGGTCATGGTAACGCATCCGGTCGTTCTGGAAATTCACGTCCGCGGTGCGTATGGGGCCTTCCGGAGCGGCCGCCAGAATTTCCGACCACATCCGGCAGCGCGCGGCGACCGTTTCCGGCAATCCTTTTTTCCATGCTGCGGTGACTTCCGGATTCTGAAGCGTCACGCCGAACAGCGGCATCGCCTGAATCGTTCCGGCCTCTCCGGCGAATTCAAATTCCAATGCTCCGTCCCGGTTGCGGACCGTCAGCGGACGGTGCTGGAGAACGATCAGCCACGGCACGTCGAAGCCGTCGTATCCGGCGCTTCCGGCAAACGACACGAGCAGCCAGTTGGCGCTCATCTTTTTTCCCGTCCAGCCTGGAACGGGATCTACGCCGACAGACTTGCCGTCGATTTCGCCATAGAGACGGGTCGGTAGTCCGGCTCCATAGTTTTCAACTCCGTCGAACAGTCGAACCGTGCGTCCGTCTGTTTCGAGCCGCCACGCGGGCTGCACCGCGCTGACCGTGAAATCGAAGAGCTTGAGGTTTTCATACCGGTAGTGATAGGTGCGTTTCCCCCAATCGCCGGAAGCGGAAAGTTCTTTAAGACGTCCCGAACCGGGAACGGTGATTTGTCCGAAAATCCATGCGTCGAGCAGTCCGTCATAATCGTTGCCCTTGGCGGCCAGCAATTCGCGGGGAGCCGGAGCATTCTTCGGCATCGGGCGTACATTGGCCTGAAAAATCAGCGGGCATTCCGGCGCCGGGCGCACGGAATATGCCAGTGTGCCGTGCGCATCCGGAATGGAAAAATTGTCGGACAGCTTTCCGTTGACGCCGTGGCGCGGGCCGAAGTGGCCGTTGGAAGAAGCCGACACCGGCAGCGGCAGTTCTTCCGTGCCGAGCGAACGGTCCACAGGGAGGGAGAAGCGGACCGGCGGCATGACCGCGGCCTTCAATGTACGATTCCAGACCGCCTGTCCGGAAGCATCGTGGAATTCCAATGTCACGGAGAATTTCCCTTCCTTCCCCGGGGCAGTCAGGCGGATCGGCTCGAACTTCTGCCAGAGTCCCGGCGTGAGTGTTCCCCGGCGCTCGGCCCGGCCGAACTCGCGTCCTGTATCGTCGTTCCAGCGGACGGAGAGTATTCCGGGAACCGGCGTGTCGCCAACGGTAGTGAGTTCCGGTGCCAGTGTAAGCGGTGTGTCCGGGCGGAACCGGTTCAGATGTTCGGCGTCGGAGAGATTCCAGACGAGAGAGGCGGGATTTTTCATCCGGTAACGGGGATAAATCAGCTCTTCCAGTTTATATATCGCCGGGGATCCGTTGTACATGCCGCTTGCGTAGCCGGGCGCGATCCGCACCGCGAGAAGATTTTTCCCCGTTTTCAATGCCTTGCGCGCCGTTCCCGTGAGTGGATAACGCCGCCAGACCCACGACGCTCCTTTGGTCAATTTCGGCTGGGTTCCATAACCGCCGATGCGGATTCCGTTGAGATAAACCTCGTCGTAAGCGGAGATGAATCCGAGATCGAGCATCAGATTGCACCGTTCCCATCCGGCGGGGAGCTCAAACGGCTTGCGGTAAAGCGCCTGCTGCCTGGGCCGGAATCCCTGTGAAAGAAGCGAGAGATTGGTTTTTCCGGTTTTCCACTTCGAATCATCGAATCCGGGCTCGGCGAAGTTTTTTTCATCGCCGATAAAGATTTTCCATTCATCATCGCCGAGCGGAATTTTTTCTCCGGTCCGGTACGGCAGGGTGATCTTTTCAAGATCCGTCAGTTTCGGAGAAGTATCGGCGGAAGCGGCAAGTGCGACCGCGGTGAAAAACAGAACCAAAGCAATTTTTTTCATTCATTTTCTCCGCTTTTATTGAGTGCGTCCCCCGGACCAGCCGTACGGATTTCCCTTGCTCAGTTCTGTCCATGGATCAGTCAGACTGTTGACTCTCTGCGATCCGACATGCCCGTCCCCGAACAGAATGTTCAAACTGCCGGTGTGCCGGGCATCAGGTTTTCCGAGGTTGTCGGTGGTGGAAAACTGATAATAAACCCGGTGGCAGCCGATGTTCTGGTATAGATATTTGGAGTCCATCAGGACGAAGAGTTTTCCGGGGTGGCGGATTTCGGTCAGCTTGGCCGCGCGAATGCTGCGGTTTGGATCTACGGCAAGCGAAAATACAGCTTGTCCTCCGCCCACATACTGATAATTGTAGCCGTAAGCAATATTGACCAGCTGATTGTCCGTCTGCCCTTTCGCCGGATCATTGCGCAGCGCTGCGTCTGTGTAGATTTTGCATCCGTTGCTGTGTCCGTTGCCGCTGGTGACATACTTCAGCAGATACAGGTTCATCGCCCACACGTATTCGGTGCTTTCGCCTGGAATCGTTGCCGAATAATTAGGAAAATACTCGTGCTGATCGCTGATATAGCTGTTGATGGACAGACCGATCTGCTTCTGATTGCTGATGCAGATCGTCGAGTATGCGCGTTCCCGGGCTTTCTGCAGCGCGGGCAGAAGCATTCCCGCCAGAATCGCAATGATCGCGATCACAACGAG
>CAYWZD010000414.1:0-4015 GCA_964462755.1 uncultured Victivallales bacterium
GATTTTTTTTCGAATTTTTCGATCCAATCCAAAATCCTCACTGACGCAATACAAGACGGCAAACGGTTTTGCCGGGGAGCAGGTGATTTTTACCTGCCGGGGAGTTTGAGGACAAGGAGCTCTCATGCACTTTGTCTTTGCGGCGGCGGTTCCCCCGCAGACGGACGAGCAACGAAGGAACGAGAGCCGCCGCTCCCGTGAGGTTGTCTTCCGGGAACGCCCGGTGCTCTCGAACTTGCCGTTCCGGCAAATTCTCTCATTGAGCGGGGGAAACCGCTCCGGGCGGGAGATTTCGTGCTTTGCACGACCAGACTTCGCTGCTGGACTGCGGCAATACCGGGAGCATTGAATGATACTTTATCAGATACGGAAAAGGCGGGATGAATCATTTCATCCGGTCGTGAGGACCGTCTCGATGCCGAAACTGTCCGCGATTTTCGCTATCTCCCAGGCATGATGCCCGACCCCGAGAGCAAAGTGGTGCGTCGGTCCTTCCAGGCTCCAGCGGCACAGAAAACTCCGGACATCCGGACGGAACTTCCCGTGCGTGTTCGTGTTGCCCGTCGGAGGAATCGGACCGGCCATCGATTCGCCTTCCGCCAGGATGAATTTGAACTTGCCGTCCGCTTTCAGTCCGATGCTCAGCATGGTGATCGGACCGGTCCTGATGTTGAACTCGACCCCTGCCCCGCTGCCCGGTTTGCCGTGGTATTTCTTCAGACTGCGAAGGACCGGCTTGCGGTCGGCTATATTCAGGTGATGGGGTCCGTCGTGTCCCACCAGAACGGTGTCGTTGTTGAAGTCGACCGGATGGAATTCCGCAAAACTGCCGCCGATTTCCAGACGGTCCATGATCAGCATCGCGATACAGGTCTTGATGTCGAATTCGCCGCACATCGGGAAGCCAGCACCCGTAAGAAGTGAATTGCCGACGATGAAATTGGTGACCAGCGTGCGCATTTCCGTTTCAGGCAGGCTCTCATAATAATAGGCAAAGCCGTCCAGACGTTTTTTCGCAATGAAGCGTTCGAGCGCGACGGCCGACCGGGAGGCAATCAAAAGGTCCGCTTCCGTGAGACGCGTCGTGAGAGGATCTGAAACTGGATCGGGCGTATCGAAGAAATCGAGAATCCGCCGGCTCATGCCGGAAACAGCCTCGTCCCTGTCGGACAACGCCAAATATTCACAGAGGATTTCGTCCGGTTCGCACTGGACGACGTGCGCGCCGAAGGCGGCGGTGACGGCGGTCGGATCGGTCTGCATGTCAAGCATCGCCTCGAGGACGTGCCCCATCTGACCGAAACGGGCGCGGCGGAGGTCATGGCGGGCATGGGCGATCCGACACCATGCGGCGATTTTTCCGTCTGCGGCGGGATCGTTTTCCAGCATTCCCAGAATGACATCCGCGACCGGATGCCCCATTCTCACGGCAACGCCGGTAAACTCCGGAACCGAACAGAAATCATCATTGCACAACTGCATGAAGGTGGTTCCGCGGGCATAGTCCATCGCGGAAAGCGGCTGGAGTGCGATCAACACCACCGGACACTTCATTTCACGCACAATCATTCCGAAGGTGGAACTGGTCCCGTAAGTAACCATGTCCACAAACAGGACATCGGGATCGGCGGCACGGATTCCGGGGAGGACTTCCGCCGCCTTCATTGCGTTGTCCACCATGCCGAAATCGGTTACTTCAACCTGATTCTTTTCAAGCTTTGTCCGGAAAACGGCGCTTTTCCGGTTCAGTTCATCCAGAAGACCGGGGAACTGCTTCCAATAGGTATCGAGCCCGACGGAAAACATCGCGACGTTTGCCGTCAATTTCTTTCTTCTTTCAACAATCATTTTTTTACCACGCAAAATAAAGATATCCAGTGACATGACGAAACAGAGCGCACTTCGAACCGTCCGGGAATTCTTCCCATTCCGGTGCAAGGAGAGGCTGTGACAGAAGCGGGGAGACCCCATACGGAGTCAGGTTCTTTTCCGAACCGACCGTTTCAAGGGACTTCTCCGCGCCGTGCGGAAGGAAGAACCGGACTTCGGCATCCCGGAACCCGTCACAGTGAAGACGTCCGGCATATTTTGGAAACGCCGGATACATGATCTTGCATCGGATCACGGAAGATTCCAGCTGCCGCACGAAGACACGGCACTCCTTGTGCATGCATTTACCGGGATGCCAGAGCGCTTCCGAATTCCCTGCATACGTCTCCGTTTCGTTCAGGATAGGAGCCCCGTAAGGCGTGGAAACCCGCATTTCCACCGTGGTGTCAGGCGCCAGCAGGGAAAAGAAGAACGCATTGTCATGACGCGACAGATTGAGGTGCGGCAGAAGAGTTTTTGCCTCGAAAGCGGTCGAGCGGAAGGACCAGCCGAACTGACGGAGAAGATGCCGCAGAAGAACCGGGGCGGGAAACGAACGGTCCGGCGGAAGCGCATCGAAGTGGCGTTCCTGCGTCACATTCGGATCACAGGGCACAAGGGCACGGACAAAACCGACCTGTCCCCCGTGTGAAAGCGAAACGACGACACGCCGCTCCTCGTTCTGCCACGCGGCGGCGAGAACTTCACAGCCGGACCCGGAAACGGCACACAAGCCGCCGCCGTCGAATTGTTCCAGCACCTCGAGAGAATCACTCAAAACGCCCTCGCGGAAAGTATCGCCTTCCAACTCGGAAACGATCCGGACGCGTCCGCTCAGCGGTTCCGCTTTTTTCAGGCAGAGGATTTCGAGCAGTTCATCGGACGCTGTTTTAAGCGAACCGTAGAAAATCACTTTTCCGCCCCGCGCCAGAAACGCCTTCAGGACCTTCAGATTCCGTCCGCCCGCGGCGGAGACGGGAACCAGCAGAATGGAAGAGTCGAGAACCCGCGATCCGGAATCGGCCAGTTTGCGGAAATTCCCCGTGCTGACGACCGTATTGACCGGGGCGCCGTTCTGGATGGTTTCGCCGAGGAAGAAATCCTCGTTGAAAACACACTCGGGGAAACGTTCCGGACCACGCACCAGTTCGGAATACTCGTCGAAGGGATAGACCCAGACGATCGGGCCGGGAGAATCTGGCGCGTTTTCAAGAGCGTCGAACAAGTGGGGAATGACTTCGCGCGGCACCTGATCCGGCATCCGTCCAAGCGAGTCGTCCACCGTAAGAATAGAAATACTGTTCGCGCCTTCCGTCTTTCCCTCCGCCGTAATGCGTCCCACGCTCAACGGCAAATAGATGTCCCACGGTTCGCGGCCGTAACGGTCCAGCCACGGAGAGTTCAGCCACCACGGATCGTGCGCGTAAAAACGATAGGGAAAAATGTCATTCGGCAATTCGGCAACATGAGTCATCCATGCCGCGATCTCGAGTCCGGACTTGAAGTCCAGCGCGGCCCACGGCGAATTCACGGGTGGCACGATGAGGTTCTCCCCATACAATTCCCGCAGCGGCGCCGCGTCCGTGGCGATTTCAACACCCGCGGAAAAATTGCTTCCGCGCGTCTCGACAGGAATGTCCGGACAGGCTTTCTTAAATTCACGCCAGAAACAGAGCATGGCTCCGACCGCCCCATCGGCTTTTTCCGCAAAGAAACGGTGCTTGTCGAAAAGAACTCCGCCGATGCCCCAGGGGGAACGCCCGAATCCGATCCCGTTGGAAAGCCAGAGATAATCGATCCCGAGATCACGGGCAAACACGCGGAACTGTTTCCCGAGGAATTCTCCGAAAGTCGTTCCCTCCGGCACTCCCGATGGATAGGCTGCATAGGGCCCCGGGTCGGCGTGCATAGTGAGGTCGCAGGCGATGAATGCAATCGGTCCGCGGGAAAGTTCCGGATGCTTGTCCTTTTTAAATGGGGAAACGGCGAACTCCGGCCCGATGTCGAAAATCGTTCCGACGCGGATCGGCTTCCCGGTCATCTCCCGTCCGACTTCCTTGATGACATCGACCAGTCTTTTTATCCAGCGGTAAGGACGCGGACCGGCGGCTGGATAGTCTTTCATTGGGAACTCGTGGCTCTTGCG
>CAYWZD010000415.1:0-4014 GCA_964462755.1 uncultured Victivallales bacterium
TTTCCGGACCGGATTTCTCCCGGCACGAACACTCCTTTTTCATACCTTTTTTTCATTGAAATCCTCCCTGGGTTGTCTGTTCAGGTTCCGGATGCTGTCCCGCAGGATCAGCCTCGCGGGGATGGTGACGGTATAGTTGAGCTCATCCCGGGTCATGATCATCTCGACCAGTTTTCGGGCGGCGACGGTGAAGATTTTCGGATAGTTCTTGTCGATGCCGGTAAAGAACTTCTTTCCATTTTCCGGCGGTTCGTAGTCCTCCAGATTGTCGATGCCGAGAATATCGGGCATTGGACGTCCGTTGTCGGTGAAGGCGTCCCGGAGTCCCATCGAGAAAAAATCGGAACAGGAAATCAGCAGGGTATTGGAGAAATCCGTTTCATTTTTCAGGAAATACCGGTAGGCGGCCCCCACCGGGTTCCGGGTCAGCGACTCGATGACGATCCGGGTATGAACCGGAATCGAATGGCTTCTCAGGAATTTTTCGAGGACCTCATCCAGCGCCAGCGCATTATTGTGTGTGGCGCGAAGGATGACGACTTTCCTGTAGGACTTCAGATCCGTCCGCAATGCGAATTCCGAGAGTGCCGGCAGAAGGTCTGGAATCACCTGACTGCAGGAAATTTCGTCCGCCGGGAAGTAATGGGACACGATCATGATTTTGCCAGTGAATTTTTGGAAGAGGGAAATGGTTTTTGAGTCCAGATACGTATAGGAAAGGAGAAGTCCGTTGAAACGCGAGAGGAGTTCTTCGGACGCCTTTCCGTTGAGAAGCGCCGAATAGGGAATTCTTTCCGGAATCACATCCAGCCCGGAGAAAGTCTTGTAGGCATATTCGACCCCGGTCTGAAGGAACGGGTCGTGCACGAAATCGCTTTCCCCGCAGAGGAAACCCACTTTCGGCAGGACGGGCGGAGTATGTTTGATGAAAGTGCCGCGTTTCGGAATCCGGGAGACGAAATCCTCCTGCGCCAGAATCTTCAGGACCTTGTCGGCCGTGACGCTGGAAATCCCATAACGGAGCACCAGATTGCGGACGGACGGAATCCGTGTGCCGGAAGGAAGTTCCTTCCGGAGGAGCGCCCGTTTCAGTTCGGCGGCGATGTCGCCGGCTTTCGTATGACGGCAGAGTTCGGGTTTCATCATCTGTTTCCCTGTGTTATCTTTACTATATAATATTCAGAATTCTGGGAAAAACAAGATGTTTTCAGTATAAAAAAGCAAAAAACTATATCATAAAAAATGATACAGAATGAAAATGAAAGATTTCAAAAGAGGGAAATCGGGAGAGGATTCAGGACAAGGAATAACATTGTTCTTTCAGGGAAAGCAATTCGGGAGGAAGGGGCGCTTCGAAAGAGAGCTCCGAGCGATCAAAAGGCGAGGTGAATTCCAGCTTCCACGCATGGAGCGCCTGACGGTCGAGGAGGAGCTGCGTCCTGTCTTCGTCGGTCAGGGCTTTTTTCGTATAACGGAGATACATGGAATCGTCCGGACCGTAGAGCTTGTCGCCCACCACCGGAAAACCGAGGGAGAACAAGGTTGCCCGGATCTGGTGGAAGCGCCCGGTGTGAAGCAGACACTCCAGCATGCTGAGGTTTCCGTCCGAGGCGAGACGGGTGAAATCCGTGCGGCAGTCTTCGGCATCGGGGGATTCCGGCCGTTCGGAGGTGAAGCGCCGCTTCTTGCGGACTTCGCTGTCCGGGTCGGGCGAGAGAAAGCCGTCCGTCTTGAGATGGTCGTGGAGAAAGTTGCCGTAGACGAATACGACATACTGTTTTTTCACTCCCCGGCGTTCGACCAGACGCGAGAGCTTCCGCGCGGCCGCCGTGTGCCGGGCGAGGAGGACCAGTCCGGAGGTTTCGCGGTCAAGACGGTTCACGACGAACAACTCGCCGTATTCCTTCCGGAGAAGCATCAGCAGGGTGTTGGCGAAGTAGCATCCCGCGGGATGCACCGGCAGATTGCCGGGCTTGGAGACGACCAGAAAGTCCGGAGTTTCATGAAGCACGGAAAAATCGGTCCGGACTTCCGGTTCCGAGTCGTCGGCGAGTTCGAAGGAAAGCTCCTCCCCGGCGTGAAGGAGCCGGGAGGGACGCGTCCGGGTTCCGTTCAGGAGGATTTCTCCCGCCCGGACGGTTTTCTGCCATTCGGACCTCGAACGGTAGGTGAAACGCGCGGAAAGATACATGTCCAGACGCGTTCCCTCGCTTTCAGGGGGGACAGCGGTCCGGACAATGCGTTTTTCCCGTTCTTCCGCCATGTGCGCTCAGGGAAGAATGATATATCCGGGAAGGGCGCGGACATCGGAGGCGGGTTTGCGGTTCTTGAGCTCGGGCGAGGGTTTGAACCCGGGTGACATCAGGCATCCCGTGACCGCCGCCGCGGGCGCGATCGTTTCCCAGATGGTGAATTCGCTGACGTCCACGGTATATGCCTCCAAGTTGGCGAAACGCCGCCAGACGGGCCAGACCTTGCCGAGAAGATCGCGGTTTTCCTTTTCCGCCAGGCCCCTGCCTTCGGTGAAGCGTTTCGGGAGCATGGAGACCGACGCGCCGAGGAACTGGTAGCGCGCGGAGGATTCATAGTAGAGTCCATGCGCCAGACGCACATCGTTGTAGGGAATATAGTAGGTGAAAAGATACGGGGTGATGCCGGGAACGGATTCTGCGATATTATCGCAATACGAGGGAATGTCGAGGAAAAAGACCGGATAGCGGTAACCCAGTCCGCTGGTCATGGAGAGTCCGAGCGGATTGGCACCGTTGTGGAAGTCATTCGCCAGAAAAGCGCCGTCGCGGTATTTCGTATCTCCGGTGAGCCGCCATGCTGTAATCAAATACCGTGCGCGGACGAGCGGATGACAGTTGCCCCAGCGCATGTTGGCGGAAAACGCGTGACGGGCCGGGAACCACGGAATGCGATAGGGATAATTGTCTTCCAGCATTTCCAGCGCCAGGTCTCCGAAACGGATCACCAGTCCCCGGTAGCGCTGGCGGATCGCGGAAAGTTCCGGGATGTTTTCGCCTTCGGTCTGGAATTCCGCAAAGAGGAAAGGCGATAAACTCCATGAATAATTTCCGAGCGCCCGGTTGATTTCCTTTGTCCGGGAGGTGATGTCGTGAAGGTATTTTTTGTCCCCGGTGAGGATGTAGAGGTCGAAAGCGGCCTTGAAGAGGTATTCCATGGAAAGTTCCGGGGCTTCCATGTAGTGAAGTTTCTGCGGCTGTTTGTTGAGAGCCACTTCGTAGTCGGCTTGGAAACGGTTGGCCGGATTCATGGCGAAGTCATAGGCGCGGACGGCGGAATCGAGATAGGCTTTCATTTTGTCCTGCTGTCCGATTTTTTTCATGACCAGCGCCGTTATGCCGGCATGTGCGGCATAAAGCATGGTTCCGTTCCGGGTGACGGCGGAGAGATAATATGGCTGGCGGTCGATCGCGGGGTCCTGATGGACCGGATGGCTGGAGGCTTCGATCCAGGTGCCGACTCCGCCGTCGGGACGCTGTGCCTTGCGCCAGACCTCCATTCCGTAGAGGGCCTCGTCGATGATGTCGGGGATTCCGTTGCCGCTCTCGGGCAGATTGAGCTGACCGTCGGTGAAGTTCGCGGGGAAGAAGAGATAGGCGGCAAGGAGGTCGTTGACCGCGTTGAAATGCAGAGGTCTGCGGTCGAAATCCGCGGCATCGTGCCAGCCTCCGGCCACGCCCGGAAGAACCTTGTGCTGTCCGGGATTTTGGTCGTAGCCGAGGATGATGTCGAACTGTTTGAGGCCGACTTTTTCGCCGTTTTTATTGAAAAACCCGCGATCTTTCAGCCGGTCGCTTTTTCCATAATCCCGGTTCTCCGGCGGGAAGTTGCCTTCGCGTGTCGTGGTGTGACATGCGCCGGTGGTCCACTGAGTCCACGGAGCCTCCTTGGCCATACCGCAGCGTTTGTGATAGAGACCGCGCGCATGAATGTAGAAGGCCTCCCCGATCGCGTCGTTTCCGATGGCGAACGGAATCGAAAGTC
>CAYWZD010000416.1:0-4006 GCA_964462755.1 uncultured Victivallales bacterium
CTGTTAATTATAATGTTTTTTTGCGGAAAAACAAGTCTTTTTTCAAAAAAAAGGGTTGTTTTTTTCACTTTTAATGATATTTATAACATACCATGAAAAGAATTTTCAAGAAAAACATATCGCTGGACAGAATTGCCGCGGAATGCGGCGTCAGTCCGATGACAGTCAGCCGGGCCTTGCGCCAGCTCCCGTCCGTGTCGGAAAAAACGCGCAGCCGCATTTTCGAGGCCGCCGCGAAGCTCGGCTATCTGCCGACCACCCGGGCGGGACGGAAAGCCACTCTCCATGAGGAGCTTCAGGCATATCCGATCCAGATCATCGCGCGGGAAGACAAAGGGTCCATGTCCCGCTTCCATGCCGAACTGATGCTGGAGCTGATCCGTCTTCTCGCCGCGGGCCGCTACGAGTGCATCGTGCGGGTTTCGGACGGCAATTACCGCGAATTCCTCCGGATGCTCGCCCACGCCGGAAAGGCGGAAGTCGCCGCCACGATTCTGGTCGGGTCCTTTCAGGAAAAGGAATTGCGGTCGCTGCTTCGCGCCATTCCCGGCGCCATCCTTCTGGACGATCCCGGCAAAAGCGTTCCCGAATGCGTCTACAGCATTTTTTCCTTTGACAACGCCCGGGCCTCGGGACTGGCGGTCAGCCATCTGCTGGATTGCGGACGGAAACGCATCGCGCTGGTGACGGGGCCGTCGGAACATTTTTTCTCGCGGGAAGTGGAATCCGGTTATCTCGAGGCTCTCTCGAATGCCGGCATCGAACCCGACCGGCGCCTGATTCTGCATACGGATTTTTCCGTCGACGACGCGGCAAAGCAGCTCGGGGATATGCTTGACGCCGGCGTCCGCTTCGATGCCGTTTTCACGAACGATGAAATGGCGGGCGGCGTTTACCGTGCGCTTTTGAGCCGCGGCGTCCGGATTCCGCGGGAAGTGGCGGTCTGCGGCTGTGACGGACTGCCCGTGGGGGAACAGCTTTATCCGCGTCTCACCACGATCATTCTCGACTACAAGGAACTGGCGGCGAAAGTCATCGAGATGGTGACCTCTCCGAAGGCTTCGGCGGCGCCGCTGCATCTTCGTCTCCTGCCGTCCCTCTGCGTTCGTGAAAGCACCTGACGCGGAACCGTTCCGGACAATTTATACGGCTGTCCTTTTTTCTTCCTGCCTTGAATTTTCCGCAAGAAGATTGAAATTGTTGCGCAGGAGGGCGGGATCGCGTCCGGAGGCGAGCAGTTCGTCCTGATATTTCCGTGCGTCGCCGAGATGGTTGAAGATCGACATTCGGCATTCTGGCACGGTGCGGTCCACCATGTCGTAGACGCAGGCATATCCGCACTTCGCAAGGAGCGGCAGCACCCAGCCCGGACAGTGATCGCAGTATTTCAAACAGGGAGACGCATCGTTGTCAAGCACCTTGCTGAGGCTCGGACATTTTCTCATGTGGAAAACAAGCTGATTCTTCCCGAGTTTCATTTCCATGTCGCAGTTCTCTTCGATCCGGATATGTTCCCAGTAGTCGTACATTCCCTTCAGGCCGTTTTGCGTGAAGACCTTGAGACAATGCAATTCCTGATGACGGCTGATCTCGCGGTAATAGTCCTCCAGTCCGCCTTTTTCGTCGAGAAACTTGAAAACCTCGTTGTAAAAACGGACGAAATGGTCGCTTGGAATCATGCTTTCACCTCCCTTTTGAAAATCTGGACGCAATGGGATAATCCCTTCTTTTCCACGGTGCTTTTCCACGGGGTTCCTTCGCACATTCCGGCATTGACTTCGGAAGTCTGAAGACAGATATGTTCGGAGGGTTTCAATCCCAGCTTCTTCAGGTGCCGGATTGCGGGACACTCCATGACCTCGAAGCGGATTTCATCCTTTCCGACGGTGAGCTTGAATCTGGCGCCCTCGCGGTAGAAAAACCAGTTCAGATGCTCGATGAGTTCGGAGGCGTCGCCCTTCGCCAGTTTTTCGCGGATGGACTTGTAGACATCATGTCCGGTTTTGCGGAGGATCATCTTCAGTGCGTCCACACCGTATTTTCCCGCGATGTAATTCAGCGTGGTGTTGGTTGTGCCATGGAAGTCCATGTGCAGTTCCTTATTTTCCTGATAGCGGAGCATTGTCAGACTCCTTCCTTTGAATGGGTGGAATAATCCTCAGGGGAACCGATTGCCGGGTCCTCCCGGAAGGGAACAAACCGGAAACTGTAGAGGTCGGCATCCCGCGCGCGGATTTTCATGCGGACGCTTTTCCCTTCGAGCGATCGCAGATCCGCTCCGCGTTCCTTCCAGCGGGGTACGGCGTCGAGGGCGTCGCAGGATTCCGGGAGCGAGTCCTCGAAGGAGAAGCCCGGAACGGGATGTGCATTTTCGTCCAGAAACTCGACTTGGAAAAATCCCCATGCGCTGGTTTCCATGTTGAGCTCAAGTCGTCCTCCGGAGAAAGTGAACGGTTTTGAGAGGAATTCTCCGCCGTCCGCGGAAAAATGAATGGAGACGAAACCGTCCATTCGGATGGAACACCGCCGGAATCGCGTGGGACCGTTTTCCCAGTAATTTTCGTTGGAATAAAAAGAGAGTTCATCCGGTGCGCCGAATCCGAGTGAAGAACGGGTGGGGATCATGCCGGTGAACAGCGAGCTGTCTCCGTAGACCCAGGAGCCTTCCGTCATGGGACCGGGGCGGAGGATCGCTTCCGGATGGCGTTTGAAATGGAGTCCGTCGCGGCTGGAGATCATGATGGTGTCGGTGGAGACCGTCCCGTAGCGGAGACTGTGCGAATCCTGACGGAAAGCCCGGAACACACGATGTTCAAACCCCGGACGCGCCAGAAGCGAAGCGTCCCACCGGAGGTCGTAGTTGACATACCGCATGGGGAACCCCAGCAGGATATGCTCCGCCCGGAAGTAAGGCTGGACCGTGTTTGTGTAAAGCTGCATGAAATGGTCATCATCGAACTCCAGATCGCTTCCTTCCGTGAACACGACAAAATCTTTTGTCCGATGAGTTCGGATTGTTCTCAATTCAATCGGTTCGAACTGGGTGTGCCTGTGATAAATCCGGTATTGTCCGATATTCGGATCGAAGAAAGCAAGATTCTGAGAATCGTAGGAACTTTCAAGTTCAAATTTCTTCCTGCTTTTGCAGCGGAAATGAAAACCGTCTTCGGAAACGAAAAGATACATGCCGCGCCAGTCGTCATTGCTTTCGCTGGTGACGATCATTTTGAACTTTTCCTCCGGCGGACAGTCCGGATTGGAATCTTTGAACACCGTGGTAACCGCCGGACAGACCGGGTCCGGCGAGACTTCTCGCGTCATTTCACCGTCGAGCACGACATTGGGACCCCCCGGACGCACATGGAGAGAAGGACGTTTCCAGTGGATTCCGTCCTCCGATTCGATCACGCAGAGCTTCCAGTCGGAGGATGCGCTCATCCCGGCGGGACCCGGATAGCGTCCGCCCGCGCGATAATACAGCAGATAGCGGGAGCCGTCTTTCACAATGCTCTGATAACCGGAAGCATTCGTGAACTCATGCGGAGCATCGACGGAAAATACCACTTCCCTGCGCTCAAGGGAGTGGGAACGGAACTCCGCCCCTGGAGTTTTTTGCTCGAGCATGAAGTCATCCACAAACAATTCCCGACGTCCGCCAAGATGGATCGGAGTCATTTTCAATCCAACTCCTCTTTGAGTTGTTTCAGACACTCTTCGATGCGTTTTTTCGCTGTGTCGGTGAGGGAATCCATCTCCTGCGCGATGGTATAGGGCGACTCAATCAATCCCATCTTCACAAGCGCGTATTTCTGTCCGTTCCAGACGTTGGCAAGATCAATGCCGTAAACGCCGTGGAAAACGGAGATGAACACATTCTGAAGTCGGACCGCCTCGGCGATGTTGCCGGCGTCGGCCGCGCGGGCAATGCCGACCATGATCTTGGAGGCGAGGGCGCCCATCCCGCAGAGCATGCCGTCGTATCCCGCGATCAGGGCTTCGTCGACGG
>CAYWZD010000417.1:0-4005 GCA_964462755.1 uncultured Victivallales bacterium
TCCGGGAAGGGATGGAATGTGTGGAAATCCTGACCGGGGGAAAACTGCGTTTCAACATCGACGGAGAGGAAAAAATCTTTGTGCGGGGAGCTGTCTTCTGGCATAAATTCGGAGAGACGACCATCTGCAAGACTTTTGCCGACGATCCCTACCGCTGCATTGTGTTTCATTTCAAGGTCAATTCTTCGGAACGCCCCGGTCCCCGTGTCAGCGTATGGGATTCTCCGGACGAAACGATCGCTTTTGCGGACGAGTGCCGGAAGGCCTTCCACTCGGGGACTTCGGACATGACTCTTCTTTCGAATTATGCGTATTCGGTTCTCTGCTGGAAGGGCTCGGCCCGTCCGGGAATGGGGATGCCGGAATGTCCGAAAGTTCTGCTGGAGGCCTGTGACTTCATCGAACGTAAACTGAAACTGAATCTGACGCCGGAAGTCATTGCTTCCCATCTGAATTTGAGCCGTCCCTACCTTTTCGCCCTGTTCAAAAAGCATTTTGGGAAAGCCCCGTTCCATTATGTTCAGGAACGCCGGATCGCCAAAGCCAAGATGCTTCTGACCGCGTGCGACGGCACCTCCATCAAAGAGACCGCCATGCTGTGCGGATTCGAAACGCTGGAGGTGTTTTACCGCCAGTTCAAAAAACAGTCCGGTCTTACGCCCGCCGAATACCGGAAAAAATATTCGGTCGTGCCTCTCTGATCAGGGGGCGGATTTCTTTCCCGCTTCCGGACACTCTCCGCAGGAACGGTCGCACCCGTCATAGCAGAAGGTGCAGAGTTTTTCCCGGGGCAGGCCGATGGCGGCGACCAGTTCTTCCAGTTTCTGATACTTGAGAGAGGTCAGCCCGAGCTCTTTCCGGACCACTTCGACCATCGCATTGTATTTTTCGGTTCCCGGAGTGATGTATTCCCGGAGGATTTCGGGATCATCCACTTTTTTCCCTTCCAGGGTTTCGACGGCCCGACGTGCGGCGAGGTCCAGCACGGACCGGGAACGGGAGAAGTTCAGGAATTTGCACGGGAACATGATCGGCGGCGAGGCGGAACGGAGATGGACGGCTTTCGCGCCCCGCTCGTAAAGGCGGCGCGTGATGTCTTTGAACTGAGTTCCGCGGACGACGGAATCATCGAGGAAGAGAAGACGTTTGTCCCGGATATGGTCTTCGATCGGAATCAGTTTCATCCGTGCGACCAGCACCCGGGCGGCCTGACTCTGCGGCATGAAGCTGCGGGGCCAGGTCGGGGTATATTTGACCATCGCACGCTGATACGGCTTTCCGGAGGCGTTGGAGTATCCGATCGCATGGGCGACGCCGGAATCCGGAATTCCGCCGACCGAATCGATTTCGGAAAAATCGTCATTCCGGGCGATGGCGGCTCCGTTGCGGTAGCGGGCGGTTTCCGTGTTGAGGCCTTCGAAACTGGAAGAAGGATAGCCGAAGTAGACCCAGAAGAACGAACAGATCTGATTGATCGGGCCGGGTTCCTTCAGGCGGACAAGCTGATTGACGGAAAGCTCCACGATTTCCCCGGGGCCGAGATCCCGAAGGAATGTGAAGTCGAGGTTCGGAAAAGCGGACGTTTCCATGGCCGCGGCGAGTGCGCCGTCCGTGTTCCGTTTCCCGATGGAAATGGGGGTCCGTCCGAACTTGTCTCGTGCCGCGATGATTTTGTTGTCCATCATGATCAGAATGGAGCAGGAACCCCGGATTGAATCCATGGCGAATGCGATTCCTTCGGCGATCGTTGCCTTCCGGTTGATCAGGGAAGCGATCATTTCCGTGGGGTTGAGTTCACCGTGGCTCATTTCCGAAAAATGGGAGCATCCGCAGCGGAAGGAATCCTGCGCGAGTTCTTCGATGTTGTTGATCTTGCTGACGGTGACAATGGCGTAGTTGCCGAGCCGGGAGGAAACCAGCAGGGGCTGGTCCTCGAAGTCGCTGATGACTCCGATTCCGCAATTGCCGTTGAATTCGTTGAGGATTCCATCGAACTTCGAACGGAACTGGGCGTTGGTGATGTCATGGATGCGCCGGATGATATAGCCGTCTCTGGAATGCATGGCCAGTCCGCCTCGGCGTGTCCCCAGATGAGAGTGGTAATCTGTTCCGTAGAAGAGCTCCGATACACAATCCGAAGGAGAGACGACCCCGAAAAATCCGCCCATGATTCACCCTGTGGTATAATTAGTGTTGTAATGTTGAATTCGATAAGAAAATACAATCCGAAAAGACTTTTTCAAGCGAAGAAAGCATTTTTTTCGAGGAACTGTTTTGACTTTTTTTACAAACGATGTTATTATAAGGCGGAAGGAGACTGAAATGAGGTCGTTTTATTGGATTCTCCCGGCTATGCTCTGCCTGACGGTTCCGGCTGCGGACAGTTCACGCCGGGAAGTATCGAAACTCGGAGCGGAATTTTCCGACATGGCGCGTGAAGTCCGCATGAACCGTCAGGTTCAGGAACACCTGGAAGACCAGGCCGCGACGGTGGATTACGCCGTGAAGCACGAACAGCTCAGTCCCGCCGAGCTCAAACGCATTCGCGCCGTAACGGACCGGATCGAGGCCATGCGGAAGAAAA
The DNA here is from genome assembly GCA_964462755.1 of uncultured Victivallales bacterium. Lineage (GTDB taxonomy): Bacteria > Verrucomicrobiota > Lentisphaeria > Victivallales > UBA1829 > SIG94. The sequence goes on from CAYWZD010000417.1 coordinate 2,585, forward strand.
TGAACCAGTCCGGGAAGATAACGTCCCAGGAAGCCACCCAGCTTCAGCAGGAGATATCCAAAGCCTACCGCATGATCTGGTTCCTCCGCCGGAATCAAATGGGGGGAAGCAACCAGCCCATCGTATTCCTCGGGAAAAAGATCATCCTGCGCGAGGAATACCGGAAGAAATTTGACAGAGGTTCCCTGAATCAGAAGGAAATGGCCGACATCCTGCGGGTTTATTATTCCGCATGGCGCATTCAGGAACGGATGCAGACCACCGATATTCAGCCGGACCTCCGGAAGCGTCTGGAAAAAGAATGTTTTGATACGCTCGGGGAATATTTCGAACTGGCACCGGAGGTTCCTCCCGCGGGCAAGGACAAGGGAAAGAATCAAGACAAAAAATAAGGGGTATCGGAAAATGGTGATTTTCCGCATGCGCACGGCTTTCCGGCGTCGCCGCATGGTTGTTCTGAAAATAGGCGTCCTCCTCCGGAATCTTTCTTGCCTTTTGATTTTCGGACGCTATATTACAACTTCCAACTGTAAATGATTTGACGGAAAGACTTTTTCTATGAATATCAGAGGGGTTCTATTCATCTCGATGTTCTTATTTCCTTTCCTGTTGTTTGCGGCGTCCGAAGAGACTGTCGACCCGCTCCGGGAAAAGGCTGTAAAGGGAGATATGGAATCCTGCTTTTATCTCGGGAACGAGTACTTTTACGGAGATAACCGGCAGAAAAACCTTACCCTGGCCGCCTACTGGTACAGAAAAGCCGCCGAGGGAGGGGTTCCGGAAGCCCAGTACAACTATGCAAGTTGTCTGGAAGCCGGCTGGGGGATTGACCGCAATCTTTCATCCGCCTTCGACTGGTATGAAAAAGCGTCCAAACAGAATTTCCATCCCGCCTCCTTCCGGGTCGCGAAGTTTTTTCTGACCGGAATCCGGGATGATAATGGAAAAGAGGAGCTGCGGGCGTCTCCGGCGGAAGCTCTGGAGTTGTTGGAAAAGCTTGCCTCTCAGGATTACGAACCGGCCGAAGTAGACCTCTGTCTGATGCTGATGCGCCGGAATTCCACTAAGGAAGACAAGGCTCGTGCGTTCCGTATCCTGACTAAACTGACTTCCCGCAAGAAGTGCGATCCATCCGCCTACCGGATGCTTGCGGACTGTTACTACGGCGGATACGGCTGTACGCCGGACCACGCGAAAATGATTTCTCTGCTTCAGGAGGGCGCCGCGAAAGGGGACCCGGAAGCCATGGGCAAACTGGGGTTCCTCTATGAGTTCGGGAAGGTTGTCAAACAGGATGTGGACAAGGCGCAGAAGCTCTACCGGGACGGCGCGCTCGCCGGACACCCGATGGCCCAGTTCAAATATGCCGAGGCGATTTCCGAGGGATATTACAAGGACATGACTATCAAGGACGCCTTGAA
>CAYWZD010000418.1:0-4000 GCA_964462755.1 uncultured Victivallales bacterium
CGTCAGGCGGAAGGATTGTCAGGTCCATTCCACGGGGATTCGGAAGTTTTCCGGAAGGATCGATCCCCGTAAGCTCATAGATGCTCCAGAGAAGGTCCACCGGATACACCGGGCGCTTGACCGGGTTCTCTCCGCGCGCGTCCGATTCCCCCAGCACTCTTCCTCCGGCAAAACCGCCGCCGGCCACCACCGTGCAGAAACATTTTCCGTAGTGGTTCCGTCCGCCGTTCCAGGGTTCCTGCCAGTCGATCTTCGGGGTGCGGCCGAATTCGCCGCTCCACCAGACCAGCGTGGTATCCAGCAGTTTTTTCTCGCTGAGGTCCTCCAGAAGCGCGGCAAACCCCTGATCCATCTCGGCGGTGCGCTGTCTCATCGTTTCGAAGTGCCTCTTGTGGGAATCCCAGCCGGACGCGTTAATGGTGATGTAAGGCACTCCCGCCTGAACCAGGCGGCGGGCCGCCAGCAGAGCCTGCCCGAAGGAATTGCGACCGTATTTGTCCCGCATTTCAGGAGTCTCGAGGGAAAGGTCGAATGCTTTCGCGGCATCCCCCTGAAGGATGGCTTCCGCGTCCTTTCCGGCTTTGTCGAAAGCCTTCAATCCGGAATTGTCCGCCAAATAGGCGCCGAAGGTGTCCAGCGTATTCGCAAGCTTCATGCGCGCGTCGATCTGATCCTGCGTCACGTTGCCCGGAGGCACAAAGCCGTCCACGATGAACTTGGGCGCATTCGGATTGCCGCCGGTGGCAAGCGGACGGTATCGCTCGCTGAGGAAACCGTTCTCCGAAAAGCGGCCTTTATTGACGGGGATGGCGATATAGGGAGGCAACTGTCCGTGATAGTCTTTGCTTTTCAGCATGGCGATCACGGCTCCGATGGCGGGATAGGTAAGGCCGCTGCCGGGCATGCGGCCCGTCTGCATGAGATAGGTGGCGATCTCGTGACCGTTGATCCCGTGAGTCATGCTCCGGATGATGGAATACTTGTCCGCCTGCTGTGCAAGTTTCGGGAGGAATTCGCTGATGCGGATGCCCGGCACGTTGGTCGGGATGTCCTTGTATCCGCCATTGTAGTCCCGGCCGGCCTCCGGCTTCGGATCGAAGGTATCCAGATGGGACGGGCCGCCCCATACCCATATCTCGATCACCGACTTTGCGCAGGGAGACTTTGCATTTTCAGCAGCGTAAACGGTTTGAAAAGCCGGAAGAAGAAGCAGTATCAACAAATTTTTCCACATGGGTACAGTCTCCCGTTTCAATGGTAATACAAGAATTCTTTGGAATTGACAAGGACCCAGAGGAGATCCGACCATATCCGCCCCTTCTCTTTTTTCGGAAGGTTGTCCTGATATTTTTGAATCGACTTGACCTCATCCTCCGTGGGGTAGCGGGAAAGAACCGTCAGATAGATGGCTTCGGCGCAGGGTTTCAATCTCCATTTGTTTTCCCGGGCAATGCGCGAAGCAACTCTGTTCAGCTGGTTGTAGAGGGTGCCCGAATTCATAAGGAACAGACGCTGGGAATCGCTGATGCCGTTGTTGCGTTCCGAAAGCTGTCCTGAATCCCGGGGCGGACGGCCGAAAAGATCCAGCGTTGCGCTGGAAATGCTGCCGTCCTCGATCTGAATGGCGCGCGTGCCGGACGGAAGGAACGTGAACGGTTCCGGTATTACACTTGAATAGTTGCCGTAGAATCCGGTCAGGGCCCCCAGTGCGTCGGAAATCACCTCAGATTCCATACGGCGCACCGGATAGACGGCAAAATATTTTTCGGACAGAGACTGACGTTCCGGAGCCGCTATCGATGACGCCTGAAATGCGGCTGAATTCATGATCAGCCGGAAGAGTTTCCTCATACTGTAATTGGACTTGCGGAACTCATTGGTCAGGTGTTCGAGCAATGCAGGGTTCACCTCGTTTTCCGGCGGCTGGCTCAGGCCGGTCCAGCGCTTGAACTGGGTCCAGGACCCCGATTCCGGAGTAATGTCGTCGGCGGGGTCGATGAGGCCGCGTCCGAAAAACCAGTACCATGCGCGGTTGACGAACGCCCGGGCAAAATAAGGATTGTCCTCCGCCAGCAGGGCATCCGCGAATACTTTTCGGGGATCGGTCTCCGGCGAGCGGACGGTGAAACTCGACCCGCCGGGCATGGAGGCTTCCACCACCGCTTCCTCCGGATTCGTGTAAACAATCTCCTCTTTCCACTCCTCCGTCTTCTTATATTGGATACGTGAAAAGAAAGCGGCGAATTCCTTCTGTTCCTTTTCCGGGAGTTTTTCCGTGCGGAGTCCCATGAAAGTCAGGGCGGTCACCTTGGCAAGTCCTTCCGGAGTGCGATCGGCGGAAGCCCGGAAGAAGTTGGCATACGGCACGCGGAAATTGCTCCCGGAAGCCGTCAGCATCTCGCGCGCGATTTCCGAATACGGGCGGTCGTTGTAAATATCGGTATGGAGTTTCTCACAGTAGGCCTGAACCGCGTTCGGCCAGAGGTTGATCGGAAATTCCGACTTGATCCGGAGCATGTCCGCAAAACGCATCGTCATCATGTCCGCATGCGCCGGAGAGTCCAGCAGCTGATCGATCATTTTCTCCCGTTTGTCCGGAGACTTGTCTTTCAAAAATTCGCGAACTTCCCGGGCGGTAGGAAGACGGCCCGTGGCGGTCAGATATGCGCGACGGATGAAAACGGCATCCGAGGCGCGGGGAATCTTCGGCAGTCCCATCTCATTCCACTGTTCGTAAAGGATGGTGTCCTCTTCGGATAACTTCCGATCCTGCGCGGAGTTTTCTTTCGGCAACGGCTGGTCATACGGATCTACAGCGGACACCTGACAAGCCAGCAAAAGCGTTCCGAAAAGAAGAAACACTCGATTCCACATAATAAATATCTCCTGTTTCGCAGTTCTTCCTGTGAATATAAGTGGCTGTTATTTACTTGTCAAGATTGACTAACACGAAAAAAAATCCATTTTTTCACAATATGGGTTGTTTTTTACACAATAAAGAAAATAATCAACCTCCAGGGGAATCATGATGCGCATGGATTATTTTCTCTTCCCTGTTTGTTTTTTCGATACCTCAGGATTATATTGAATGGGTTCTGCACAAAACAACAGCAGGAAAAAACATTGCGGCGGAAAGAGGCCGGTTATGAAAATCATACTCATCGAAGACGATCGGAAAATCGCGGAATTCATCCTCAAGGGATTGGAGGAGGTCGGCTATACCACCACCCATGTCTCGGACGGTCAGGCGGCGCTTTCCAAACTGAGGACGGAAGTGTTCGACCTTGCCATCATCGACCTGATGCTGCCCCTCGTGGACGGTTTTACCGTCATCGAAAAGATGCGGTCGTCGAAGATCATGATTCCGGTCATCATCCTGAGCGCGAAAAGCTCGACGGACGACAAGGTCCGGGGACTCCACGCGGGCGGGGACGCCTATCTTACGAAACCGTTCTCGTTCACGGAGCTTCTCGCCAACATCCAGGCGCAGCTCCGGCGCTCCTCGATCTCTTCGGAACCCACATCGATCACCGCCGGCGACCTCACGATGGATCTTCTCCGCCACAAAGTGACCCGCGGAGGCAAGGCGATCGACCTCCAGCCGCGCGAATACCAGCTGCTCGAATACCTGCTCCGGAACAAAACACGGGTCGTCACCAAAACCATGATCATGGAACATGTCTGGGAATACAACTTCGATCCGCATACAAACATTGTCGAGGTAAGAATCCACAACCTCCGGGAAAAGATCGACAAAGGCTTCGACCGGGAACTGATCCATACCGTGCGCGGAGTGGGTTATGTCATTGAATAGCAATCTCTTTCACCCTTCCCTGAAGTCGAAAGTCGCGCTCAGCTACCTGCTCCTCTTCTTTCTTTCGTCCTGTTTCCTTTTTGGCGCCGTCATCCTTCTGGTCTGGGGGCTTTTCGTAAAAACGAACGACAGAAAGTCGCGCTCAGCTACCTGCTCCTCTTCTTTCTTTCGTCCTGTTTCCTTTTT
>CAYWZD010000419.1:0-3989 GCA_964462755.1 uncultured Victivallales bacterium
CCCGCGAGAAATGCCCCGATGATCGGCTCCATCTTCGCGAAGTGAGACAGGTAAGCACATCCGCAGACCATCAGAATGACAAACAGGAACTGCGAACCGCCGCTTTCGGGAACGTTTTTGAAAAACCATCCGGTGACCCTCGGCACCCCGAAAGAAATCAGCGTGACCAATCCCGCCATTCCCAGAAACAGCATTCCCCAGAAAATGAAGCCCAGCTCCACCCCCTTTGCGGAGTCGGCGATCACCGCCAGCACCAACAGCGCCAGAGTGTCGGTGATGATCGTTCCGCCGACGGTGATGACCACCGGTTCGCTCCTCGAAATCCCGAGCCGGCTGGCGATCGGATAGGCCAGCAGCGTATGGGAGGCGAACATACTGGCCAGCAGGATCGAAGCCATCCAGTTGAACCCGAGCAGATAGTGTCCGAGAAAAGTTCCGACCGTCTGCGGAATGGCGAAGGTGAACAGCCCGAAGAGAATGCTCCGGTTCCGGGTCCGCATGAACCGGTTCAGATCGATTTCCAGTCCGGCGATGAACATGATGTAAAGCAGTCCGATCGAACCGAACATCGTGACCGCGGAGTTGCGTTCGAGAACCCCCAGCCCGTTCGGTCCCAGCAGCGCGCCGCTCCCGAGAAGAAGGATCAGGTCCGGGACCTTCAGCCTTCCCGCAATCAGCGGAGCAATGAAAATGATCAGCATCAGTATGGTAAATGTGAGGATCGGATCTTGAACCGGAAACATCTTCCCCTCCTTGCGGCGATTAAGGACTCTCATGAAACGGACTTCCTCAATCGGATACTATACACCCGGCGGAAGTCCCTGTCAAGAAGGAAAGGGGAACGGACGTTTCCCGGAAAAACCGGAAAAACTCAAAAAATAAATCCGCCGGACCGGCTCCGTTCACACAGCGGAAGCTCTCGGTCCGGCGGAATCCATCAGCTCCGTTTATACCGGATCAGCCGGGCGGTTCGCGGGGTCGGAATCCGAAGGGAAAAACCGGTTTCCATCAGTGTCTTCCCGCTTACTGAAACGGGTTCGAAAGAAGCGTCCATATCCTCCACAAGATACTCAACGCCTTCCTCGAGGCCGCACAGGACCAGCGAACATTCGACCACCGGACTTTGCGGTCCCCGGAAAACCGTGAGAAGACCGTGTCCGGATTCCGGCAGGTCGTACTGCATCGCCGACCACATCCCGCCGCCCGTGCCGGAGGGTTCGGCCAGACAGTAATAGTCCCCGGTGAAACAGTCGCGCACTTCCCGGTATTCTTCCAGACGCGCCCGGAGCCAGTCGAAGGGATAGTCGTCCGAAACCGGCGCAAACGTGCCGTAGAAACAGTGAATTCCGAGAGCGGCGTTCATCGACGCGCGGAAGTTGTAGGTGTCGCCGCCCTTCGGGTTCTGGACTCCGCCGCCGAACCTCGGCCAGTAGCGCGCCATGCCCGCGATGTGCGTCAGCGAATATTCCGGATTGAATCCTGGATAGCATTGCATGTCGCTGTACCATAACGGCATACTGTAGCGCAGAAGTTCGAAATCGAGCCGCCGCCCCCCGGAGGAACAGTTGTCGATCATGAGGTGCGGAAATTTCCGGCGCAGTTCCCGCCAGAACCGGTAGAGGCCCGCTACATACCGAATCTCCGTGATGCCTTTCCGGTCCGGCGAGTCCTTCTTCCTCCAATATCCCAGCGGCGGAAAGTTGAAGTCCTGACGGTACCAGTCCAGTCCGTTCCGTTCAATGATGCCGGAAATCTTGTCGAAGCACCACTGCCACGCCTCGGGATTCCCCAGATCGAGAAGAGCATTGCCCGTGCCGTTGGAAATCAGATATTCGGGATGCTCCTTCGCCAGGTTGCGGTCGGTCCGCACCCGTTCCGGTTCGAACCAGAGGAGCAGTTCTTTGCCGATTTTACGGGTCGCTTCCCGGATGTTGAGGAGCTCCTGCGGAAAGGAGTCGCGGTTGAAGTCCCAGTCCCCGACATTGGCAGCCCATTCCGGGCTGAACTCGTTCGGACTTTCCGGAGCAAACCAGCCCGCGTCGATCCAATAGACATCCACCGGGAGTTTTTTCTCCGCAAGCGCGGCAATCCGGTTCAGATGTCCTTTCTCACCCAGCCCGCCCCAGCTCATGAAGCTCAGCGGACCGGACGGTGCTTCGCCGTCCAGGGGAAGCATGATTTTCTCCGTTGCGAACCGCCGCCAGACGTTGACGGCCCGGTCGTTTCCGCCTTCGGACGTATACTGGAAAACAACGGATGCCAGCTGAATCCGTTCCCCGGGTTCGAGCACCAGGTCCGCGTCCTCCACTCCGGCGGCAATCCGATATCCGCTGCAAAACCTTTTCACGCAGGCTTTCCACTGTCCCGCCCAGCCGATGACGACCCGCAGATTCCCTGCCCTGTTTTCGAGGTCGAAACAGGGCAGCCACACATCGGAGGGACGTCCTCCCTCGCCGCCGAAGGCGACCTCTTCGCCGGGCTTCAGGAAACCGTGAACCGGAGTAAAGGAGTCCCGGAAACCGTCGCCCGGACATTCCCCATGAGGATCGGTGTTGAACGAGCCATGACTCCGGAGCAATCGGAATTCATCCAGCGGGAAAGAGGCATAATCCATCCGGATCGAATGGATGTCGCGAAGGCGTCCGCTCCTTTTTTCGGACGGATTTTCAAAGGAGGTCTGCCATTCCCATACAGGGAAATCGTTCCACGCCTTGAGTTCGACCGTCATCCTCAAGGATTCCGACTCGGAGACAAACCGGTGAAGGGTGTGGTCGGACTTCTCTTCCGAGGTGTGCCGGAGTCCGTTCCGTGCAAAAAACGTCCTCGAATCGACTTCGTCATACCGGAAACCGACGGGAAAAGAAATCGGCGTTTCGCACATTCCGCAGCGGATCAGTTCCCCCCCGGCGGTTTCAAGCACGGGTTCGCACCAGTTCGCGTGAGCCATGGAAATTCCGTCCGGAGCCTTGACAACGAGTTCGATGGTCTGAACGGAAGGAAGGACGATGTCAAAGGAAAAGGAATCTCCGAATTTCATGAGCGGCGATTCGGCAAGACATTTACCGTCGGCTTCCACGGAAAAACGCATCGGCATCATTAGCGTCCGGTTCCGTTCCGTCACAGAATTTTCGCCGGGCCCGGCCACGGCGGAGAAATGGCTCAGCGGCACGGCGGATTCGATCCGAATTCGGCTTTCCGCATGCGTTCCGAATCCGTGGCTGAAAACCTTCCCTCCTGTCTTCAGCGGTTCCGTCCCGATGACGGCTTCCCCGATGCGGAGGAATCCCCATCCCTGTTCGAGGCCGGTGACACGGATCATTTCCGGAATCAGTTCCGAAGCCATTTTCTTCATCTTTTCCACGTCGCGGTTCATTTCTGAAAACTCCTTTTTATTGAACGGTTTGAGCGGTCAAAGCAAACAGGGCGATTCCGGCGGAGATCAGGGCGATCCCGAACCATCCGCCGAAGGCAATCGACTGACGATAGACAGCCAGCAGCGCCAGCTGATTCAGGATGAATGCGCCTCCGGTGCAGATGGCAAGGGCCGCCGCCGGGTGAAGCACTTTGTAGGCATTGATCATCATGATGATGCTGGTGGCGCCGAACACGTTGCCGAACACGAAACCATACCAGAATTTCTCCGGACTCAGACTGCCCCATTTGAACAAAACGGCAGCCACCGCCTGAAACAGAAGAAAAATCCCGATATTCAAAGATAGACTCATGACGTTTCGTTCTCCCCGCATGGATGTTTGCTTTTTACAGTATGTCTCATTGAAAAATCCGCAATGGAAGATTATCTTATTACTATGTAAAAAACAACTGCAATGCATTTTCATGGGATGAAACAGAATGGAATATCCGATTGAATCCCCGTTGGAAGTCACGATATACGACGGCGACGTCACCCCCCTGCTGCCCATTCACCGGACGGTATGGCGGACTCTGCCTTTTTATGTGCTGGTGAATCAGGAAAACGTGAACGGCCG
>CAYWZD010000420.1:0-3989 GCA_964462755.1 uncultured Victivallales bacterium
GCTGAAATCGTCTCCGATGTCGAGGAGAAACCGGCGTTTCTCTCCCGGGGAAAGGGGTTTGGGACTCTTCGGATACAGCGCCGGATCTTTCCGGAACTTGTCCCTGTCTGGAAAATTCATCAGCACTCCGCTCGGCGTGACATGATAGATTTTGTCGAACAAGGCAAGGTCGCACAACTTTCTGCGGATCCTGTCGAACGTTCCGGGGATACAATAGGTGTTGAAGTAGTTCAATCCGTCCGGATTTCCGGACAGTGCCGCCGCCGCGAGCCCCACCTGAGATGCCACGGAATTGCGGTCGAACGGCTCTTTGGGGTCGTTTCGCACGCATCTGCCCATGTTTGGAACGCTGCAGGTCATATAGACCGGCTTGCCGAAACGCTTCATCTCGGCGATCGCCTTCGATTTCGGCAGGTAATTGCATGCGTCGCTGCCGATGATCAGAAGGTCCACCAAATCCTCTCCGCACCAGGTTTCCACATCCATGCCGAAAGCGTTGCAGACGGCGGGCGAATCCGGAATGTTTACCGCGATCAGCCGCGGTTTGCCATGGCGACGCCCGATCTGCTCCCCCGCGTTCCGTATTTCACGCATCATGGAAGTGAGCATGGCGGTGTCTTCCGGAGTCGCGGAACCTTTCCACGCCACGCTCTTGAACAGGATTGGCCAGCGGTTGAAATCCAGCTCCAGACCATCGACATCGTAGTTGTCCATGAACTCCCTGCAAATTCCGACGAATCGGTCGCGGACCGGTTTCATCGCGAAATCGAAGGCGGTCCACGCTCCGAAAGGGGGACGCCGGTCCCTGGCTCCGACGATGAATTCCGGATGTTCCTCTTTGAACGGCGTCAATTTGCCATCACCCCAACTGTCGTGGATGTCGTTCACCCGCATGGAGGCGAATATTTCCAGGTTGTGCGCGCGGCAGAAATTGACGGCCAATTCCAGCGCATCGGTTCCCCGGTCATGCAATTCCCGGGTCGGATTGTACGTGTCTTTGCTCAGTCCGTTCGCCCCCGAATCAAAAATGTCGGCGACTTTGCTTCGAGTGATTACCCGCATTCCGACGCAAAACGGGGTATAGGTGAAGGTGTCGATCTCCTTGCCCAGTAAAACATTCATGCGCTTTGCATCGAATTTCTCCTGGGTGACCGGCCTGTCTTCTTTCCGCCAAAGCCAGGTGAGGTCGCAGCCATCGTTGTTGACGATGACGCTTCGGGGCCTTTCCTTCGCTTTCTTCTTCAACACCGCCCATTCCGCATCGCCGATCCCGGCGGTTTGCGCTGCGACCGGGACTGCTTGCTGCTGATATCGTTTGATAACCCCGGAGTTTTCCATGAGGGACTGATACCAGGTGTCGGCGATTTTGATGTTGCCCTGCTGATTCGGATGAACCCCATCCGGGAGGATGTCGCCATCGTTCAGGGCCGAATACATGTCAACCGGAAAGAGACGGGGATGCCCATCCCGCATTTTTTCGATTGCCGTCGGCAGGGACTTGTTGAAAGCGGCAACTGATTTCCAACCGGGTCGGGGCGCTTTTTGCGGCGGAATTGTCGCGATAAAAAGTTCGCCGTCGAAATGATCAAGGATGGTCTTCATGAGTGTATCCCGATCGGTGCTGTTCAACCCGTTCGATCCGGCCATCAGCAGGATGATGTCGGGATGGTTGCGTTTGATCGCCTCCACAATTCCCGGAACTTCGATCTGCGGGACATTTTTCAGGCGAAGAACGTCCTGGGGAGTCGGTACGATTCCGCCGGTCAGTATTTGTCGGCAACTGAATCCGGCGAGGCCATGGTGACCGGGAGAGAACCCGGGGGCGATCACTCCCTTGTCTCCATAGGAGTGATAGTCGAGTTCCCCCACGAACTCATAAGCGATTCCCTCTTTCCTCAACTTGTCCTGCAACAGTTTGCGCCAACCGCCGCCCTGTTTGTCGGGCAATCCGGTATAGACCAGATAGGAGCCCCGGGTAATGGAATCCCCCACCGGCATGATCCTGACCGGTCCGGCGCAGTATGCCGGGATTGCGGCCAGGCAGAGAATTCCAGATAACAACAGTTTGCAACTGTAAAAAAGAATATGATTCACGACAACCTCTCCCCCATGTTATCGGATGTAGTCGGGGCGCCATTCCCCGAACGGATGATTGGCGTAGCTTCCCCCGATTTGTGCGGCGGGAATCGCATAAGGGGACTTGACTGTTCTTACGCTTCCATCCATGTAACATACATTGGCGCTGCTGTGGTTCGCGTGTCGCAGATCGACCCCGCATGGCCGGGTTCCGACGCCCAGGGTGACCGTGCCCAGATAGCGGTTCAGCGTATAGTATCCCCGTTTGTCGGTGTCGGAAACGGCAACCACGGTATCGACAAGCAGTTTCACTCTTGAGCTTGTTCTGGAAATTCGCCTTTGGGTCATATAGGTATTCATCCCGTAGTGGATAAATGTGGATGCTCCATGGGGATACCCCTGGCTGATCGCCGCCGGGCAGGTGATGATGTGGTTTTGTAATGCCGAGGCGACCGAATAGTCCCTGGCTCCGGATTTTGCATAATGATCCAGGAGATAGAAGGCCCACACTCCGCGCCAGTCGCTATACTCAATTTTGTCGATGGGAGGGGCATAGTCCTTGAAATCATTGCTGTAAAATATGACAAGCTGGCCAAGCTGTTTCATATTGTTGGTACATGTCCTGGCCTTGGCGCTTTCTCGCGCCTTATGCAAGGCGGGAAGCAGCAAAGCGGCCAGAATGGCAATGATTGCGATTACGACAAGGAGCTCTATCAAGGTAAACTTTTTCATCCTGTTTCCTCTTTCCATTTGAGTTGTTTGGTCAATCGTTCGGCGAAGCTTTCCGATTCCGGCGATCGACCCGGCGGAGACGGTTCCATCGCCGTCCAGGGCGTAGCGGGCGCTGATTTCGCCGCCGCCGGGCAGGAATTCGCTTTCGGGGACAGGAACGGCAAACAGGTTCTTGTTCTGGAAAATGTGCATAACCCACCTTTCCCCCCGGAACGTTCTCCGGAGGAATCCTTATTTTTTAAATTGATTGAAACAGTCAGCCGATTATTTTATATGTCCGGCCAGATGATTCCGGATCAACTTTTCCGCCAGGGCGGAATCGCGTTGTTCGAGCGCATCGACGATCTGCAGATGAACTTCGGCGGCGCTGCGGGAATCCTCGATCGTGCCGGGATGCTTGTTCAGGCAGGCGAAAAAACTGTCGAGCAGCTTGGCGAACGCCTGAAGCGGCTCGTTGCGGGTGAAGTCGAGAAGCCTGCGGTGAAACTGCAAGTCCCCCTCGATCGATTTGCGGATGGCCTCCGGCGATTCCACCTCGCGGCGGCAGCCGACGGCCAGCTTCCGGAGTTCCCGGAAATCCTCTTTGCTCATCCGTTCGGTCAGCAGCCCGACGATGCCGATTTCGATCGATTGACGCGCGTCGAACAGCTCGTGTTCCGACATCGACGAAAACGCCATCTGGAAGCTGAGGTAACGGATCAGCCGCGTGTAATCCAGCGTTGCAATCGTGGTTCCGCGGCGCGGGGCGGCATTGAGCAGCCCGAGGAACTTGAGCCCGTTGATCGCCTCCCGCAGCGATACGCGGCTCACGTTGAACTTGGCCGACAACTCGTTCTCGTTCGGGAACTTGTCTCCGGCCTTCATGTTGTTGTCGATCGCCATCTGCAGCAGACGGTCGGCAAGCTGCGTGTTGAATGTCTCTGTCATGAGACCTCTCTATATGTTAAATTGTCTTACAATTAAATGCGGCATAAAAAAACGCGATCAAAAATCGACGATGCGGAAAGCGGCATGATGGAACCTTTTGTTTGCGGTTGAATTGTCTTACAATTAATTATGATGCAAAAGCCCCCGATTGTCAAGAGCGGAAAACGAAAAAGACGAATTATTTCCGTTCTCCGCTTACTTGACGCGGTTGCCAAAAGTCCCGTCGCGCCTTTTTGTCCGCCGCTTTGCCGCTT
>CAYWZD010000421.1:0-3977 GCA_964462755.1 uncultured Victivallales bacterium
CGGCACCGGCACCCTGCCGGTCTGGGTGCAGGGGCGAAGCATCCCTGCCCGCCGGAGGCAAGGGCTGCCGCTCACTAAACCGAAGGCGGAGCTTCTCCCCATTCCGAAAAGCGAACTAGAAACAGACACCCTCATGATGATTACACCCGGCGAGTCAACGTTTTCGGCCAACAAAAACATCTCATTTTCCCAACGGATTCTTGAAATTAAACCCAGGCATGATATTGTGATCGAGAAGCATATTATTAATCCGTATTAATTCTCCGTGTAAATAATTTTTCCCCTTGAAAAAGACGCATAGGATGATATCTTAAAACCATTACCACTTGTTAGCTAACAATCGAGATAAAATATGCCGAAAAAAGTATTCATAAGTTATGCGCACGAATCAGAATCACTATCAAATCAAGTGCTTGAGTTCTCCGACTATCTTCGATGCCAAGGTATTGATTCTGAAATTGACCAATACGAAGAATCTCCTTCTGAAGGTTGGCCTAAGTGGATGACGCGACAAGTTCAAGAAGCTGACTTTGTTTTGGTTGTATGCTCCAAACTATTTTTTGAAAGAGCTAATGATTTTTCAGGTAAAGATGAAGGATTGGGTGTGAAATGGGAGACTTCGCTGATCCTTCAACAACTTTACTCCATGAACACAAATAACACAAAATTCATTCCTATAATTTTTGATAAATCTAATACTCAGTATATCCCTCTCCCATTACAGCCTTACACGTATTATCATGTCGCTGATTTGAAATTAAGGAAGCAACTAGCCGACCGATTGAGGGGAATTTCATCAACTAAAAAACCTCCACTGGGAACTGTTTCAGAGGAAAATGAATCCTTTCCGTTGGAACCCAAAGAGAGGAAAAACATGTTTTTCAGTTCCATTATTGATGTTGATAAATGGAATAAGGCAAGATGGTCTGGCATGGTATTTCTCAGCGATCCCCGCTTGGAAATGCCACCAATTGTTGGATTCATGTTTGAAAATGAAGAATATGGCGAACAGATTTTTTCTGACTTGAAAGCCCGATTTGGAAAAGAGGATAAAGATGAAGAAATCCGCTTAAGCTTTATTCGAGGGATATCAGATCAAAGACCACAAGACTACAAAGTTCATTTGGGGACATCATATGGAGTTATTTCTAAGAAAATTGAAAAATATGGACTTAAGCTAGATGAGACTCTTTTTGTTGCATTGTCTCGAGTCCATGAAATGAATCCACCTGCAGACTCTAAGAATTTAGATATATTTGAAAACTCATATAAGTACTTTAAACGATACGGAATTAGTAATGTAATTCAGAAAAATGGCAACATTGAACTGGACTTTAAGAATCTCATAGAAAAGAAAAATGTGAGCTTCAGAACAATGTCGGAAGTGCTTAGCGATAGGAATGATAATGATCAACCTGCTTTCGCAAAAGAACAAGAAAGCTAATAATCATAATCTATCGTGCCGTAATCTATCGTGCCAGTCTTCACCCGATGGTTATTTTAAGGTGTTTTTCATATAGAACATTGGTCTTGTCGTATACGGGGCTTTCGCGGGGGAAAGCTTTTCCCCCGCACCCCCATTTCCACCCTGTGCCGGGCTTTCATTTCCCGTGGGTTGCGCCCCTCCTACCGCGGCGGCCCCTTTGGGGCCTTACTTGTCGGCCTTTGGCCGCCAACTCTTCACCGCCCGCTTCGCGGGCTACGGCAGAGGGCCTTCGCTTCGTTGCGTTCGACTGCGTCGCTTTTGCTCCTGGCCGCCTGCTTCGGCTTTGCCGAACCATGCGGTTCTCTCACATCCACTTCGCGGCGCCTACCGCGCTATTGTGCCGGGCGGCTATGTTCGGGGCCGGTAATCTGTCGTGCTCAGACTAAATCTGGTATTCCGCTTTGAGCAGCGTTTCGGGGGCGGTGAAGCCTTGTTCGACGGCGGCGAAGAAGCGGGAGGCGTGGAGGCCGTCCACGAAGCAGTGGTTGAGCTTGACGCTGATCGGAATCAGGCCGTTTTTGAGCTTGCCCCAGGCGAGGATCGGAATCGTCTGATGAAATCCGTATTCAGCCTGGGTGATCGATTCGAAGTGCATCCACGGCACACAGCTTGCGCAGAAAAAGTCCTCGCCGTGCCCGGTGAACGGAGCGGGGAGGCTCCGCTTCGCCCGTTCGATCTCCGGCGCGACCCGCTCCCGGAAGGCCGGATAGTCCGGCTCGTATTCGCACCAGACCTGGCGGAACAGTTCC
The DNA here is from genome assembly GCA_964462755.1 of uncultured Victivallales bacterium. Lineage (GTDB taxonomy): Bacteria > Verrucomicrobiota > Lentisphaeria > Victivallales > UBA1829 > SIG94. The sequence continues at coordinate 2,236 of CAYWZD010000421.1, forward strand.
GATTGGGTCATGACCGGAGTCATCACCGCGATCTTCTCAAATTCGACCACTTCGCCCTCCACCACCCGCTGGCGGAGCTGCGGCACGGCGTTGGCGGCGCGCAGAATCGCGTAGAGGCTGAGCAGGAAGAACGACTCGCCGCGCGCCTTGGCGAACGCCTGGATCGGCTCCGCTTCGACCTTGACCGTGAGATTGTAGCACGATGCGTCGAAGCCGCGGTAAAACGCGAAGATCTCCCGTCGCGGCCAGGTTTCCAGATCGATTTTCCGGTATGAATTCATCCGACGGCCTCCCTGTTTCTCCGTACTATACACGCATCCCGGAGACAGTCAACCGCAGGAAGGCTCAGGTTTCGGAATTCGAGCCTATCCCGGGGATAAGCTTGCCGCGGCCCGGCCGCTATAACTCGTCGGGGTTGATCGCCGCAATTTTCCCGGAGGCAAACCAATGCACATCATCCATTGCGATCAGGGATTTCCAGAAGCTGGATTTCTGCCCGTACTTGAAATCGACAACGGCATTTCCGCCCGATGTTTTGACCGCATCAACCATTCGCGCTTTGACGTCATCGAGCGATTTTAATTGGTTTTGACCAAAAAACTGGTTGATTTCGGTGGAGATTTCCCGGATGATCCGGGCGGATTTCGGCATCCCTTCCACAAAGTAAATCCCCTTGTATTCAGCGGAGTACATTACTTGTCCCTTTCCAGAATCACCACCATTTCCTCCCGATGGCCGCCGATGAGCCCGGGAAAGGTGGCCGTTGCAGCCGATACGACGCGCCATCCCTGTTGAGCATACGAATTGATCGCCTTTTCCAAATTGTCCGGATCGAATTTCCCGCTGAACCATTTATCTTTCTGGGAGAGAATCTTGTATTCTTTCATGATTTTTTCTTTGGGTTTATGGGGGGCGGGCTCAATTCTCCGATCATTTTTCGCCGGTTCCGCGGCCGGCGGCGGGGACGTGTCGTCAGCTTCCCTTGTGACCAGGATTGGCTGGTCGCATGAAGGGCAATTGGCCACTTCTCCCTCATACTTATCGTCGACTTCAATCGGCTGCAGGCAGTGTGGACAGTGGAATTTAAAAGATGCCATATTTTCACCCCCGGTTAAGTTAATTCCCGACATCATATCATATGATTAACTGCAAATAAATGCAAATTATTTTTCACATTATTAGCCATTATCTCACAAATGATCAACTCGTTCCCGGAAAAGGCCTTCTCAAATGCCGAACTGTTTTCTTGTTAGATTTTCATTATCCCGCTTGCAAATCCGCCTGGACGATTTATATTTCGTTATGTGGCGAATTGACGAATAAAAGGAGGTGGGCATGGAAAAGATCCTGAATATTGCCAAGGCGTTGTCGGACGGGAACCGGCTCCGGGCGCTGCTGCTGCTGCGGAGCGGCGAACTGTGCGTGTGCCGGTTGATCGACTTTCTCAAACTGGCGCCTTCGACGGTCTCCAAACACATGACGGTCCTGAAACGGGCCGGGCTGGTGGAGACCCGACGGGCCGGGAAGTGGACCTACTACCGGCTGCCCGCCGACGCCTCCGACCCTGCGGTCCGGGAGATTCTCGCCTGGACCGAGGCGCATCTGGCCGGAGACCCGCTCGTCGTTGCCGACCTGCGGCACCTGGTGAAAGATTCCGTCTGCCGGGACGATTGCCATCAGAAAATCCGCATCCTGTTCCTCTGCACCGGCAACAGTTGCCGCAGCCAGATGGCCGAGGGCTG
>CAYWZD010000422.1:0-3971 GCA_964462755.1 uncultured Victivallales bacterium
CCGCTTGAACACGTTCAGGTATTCCGCGCGGATCTTTTTCATATCCAGGGGAATCAACGCCCGGCAGGTTTCTTTGCGCGGCCGCCCGCGTTTCCTGCCGGCTTGATGTTTTTCGGTCATGATTCAGGTGTCTCCACTGGCTCCCCGATTAAAAAAATTTCCCATTGAAATCGGAAACGGCATTTGCGCCGCCGCGATGGTCGGACGGCGATGCGGGCAGCGTTACAAAGTAGCCGGCTTTGTCCCGACGCAGCTTATAGTGTTTCCGCCCCTGCGTGACGGTGAATCCGAGTTTTTCCAATGCGGCGATCTGGGCTTCCTGGGCCTTCCAGTCTTTCAGGATCTCATCCGCCGCCTCGCGAAGCCGCGCCCGTTCACCGAATTCCCGGTTGGCGGAGAGGAGCGCTTCGCACAACTCCCGGCGGCGGCACTCTTTTTCGGGCGGAATCTCTTTCAACGCCCGGCCGACCAGTTCGAGGACGAAATCCCGGATTTCTCCGTCACACAATTCCGGGATGGATGGTTTGTTCAGAAAGTGGTCCGCCATATTCACTCCTTTCCGCAAAAGATCTGCACGGCATCTTGCAAGCAATAATATATCAGGCTGCCAGATGATTTGCAACAGCAAAACGCCCGGCGATCTATTTTGTTCGAGTTTTCACTGGACTCACTGGACGCGAAATAAGGACAAAAAGAGCCTGGAAAAATCAGAAAATCTGGATGAAAACTCGTCTCAAGGCAGCCCGTCCGAGTGCTGCTGCCGGAGAATAGTATTTTCGGGCCCCCGTCAAGGCCCAGTTCAAAATGCCGGGCGCACAAAAAAAGATCCGGGATCTGGCGTTTACGCTCAGAACCCCGGAATTTTGGCAAAAAAATGGTGGAGCATAGCGGATTTGAACCGCTGACCCTCACACTGCAAGTGTGTAGTAATTCAGTTCAAAAATGCTAATTTTTGGCAAAAATGTGGCAGAAATGTGGCATTCTTTGTTTGACCGCCCCTGTGGCTGATGCTGTTTTAGGAGAGAAGATGAGGCAAACTGAAAGGGATGGTTCATGGGGGTCGCCAGACGAAAAACCAATGCGGGAACCACTGCGGAATATCACTATGATTTCTCGCAGGACGGAAAACGTTATCGCGGTGTCTGTGAAGGCTGTACCACGGAGCGGGCGGCGCTGACCTTTGAAAAAGAAAAAAGGGAGTTTGTCAAAAAGTTGGCCGCACAGAAGAACGCTGTCGCTTTGGTGGAAAACCTCCGGCAGGAGTTGACCGGCAGTTCCGCCATCGCATTGAAAGAGGCTTACCGGCTTTATGAGAATAAGCCTCGCCTCAAGCGGGCTGGGGTCAGCCGCGCCCGGCAGAATCAGCGCATGTGGGAAGACTTTCTGGCTTTCATGGAACACCGTCATTCCGAAGTTGTCAATCTCGCCGGAGTGACCCGGAGTCATGCCGAAGAGTATCTATCCGAGTTGCGAAATCATGGCCGTTTCATCAAGGAGAAAAGTTTTCAATCTCCGGACCGGCAGGCAAAAGTCACTTATCTTTCCCGGGAACGACTTTCGCCGACGACTTTGAACCAGTACCTGAAGCATTGCAAGAGTGTCTTCGCCTGGCTGAAAGAAGATGCCGGGCTGTTGAATAATCCGTTCGACCTGCCGTTGCAGAAAGCGGCTCCGGAAAGCCGGGAGGCATTTTCTCCTGAGGAGTTGCGGCTGATCAGCAAACATCTCAATGACTTCGTGCGCCCGATCTTCATCATCGGCATCTGCTCCGGACTGTCGGAGGGGGACATCTGCCTTCTGAAGTGGTCCGAAATTCGCAACGGCTGGATCACCCGGAAACGCCGGAAAACCGGTGCGTTGCTTGATATTCCGATTCTGCCGCCGCTGGCCGAATTTTTGGCGGAACAGCATGTCCGTTCCGGAAACGGAGAGTATGTTTTACCCGAACATGCCGAAATGTATCAGACCAATCCTTCCGGCATCTCCTATCGTTTCAAATCCTTTCTGGAAGAGCCGGGGATCCGAACGACCAGGAATGTGGAAGGCCGGTCGCGTGCTGTCAGCATCCGCGATGTTCACAGTCTTCGGCATACGTTTGCCTATATGGCCGGGGTCTATCAGATTCCGCTGCCGGTCGTGCAATCGATATTGGGGCACATGAGTCCGGAGATGACCAAACACTATCAAGCCCATGCTGACCGCGAGGCCAAGGAAAAGTATCTCGCCCAGATGCCGGACTTCATCGGCCATTCCGACGTCAAAGCCATCGGCAGCCCGAACGACAGTCTGCGAGAAGAATTAATCCAGCAGATTAAAGAATTACCCACGGAAAAATTGGAAAATGTCGCCTATTTTCTCCGCTCGTTGTGAATTTCATTCCTTAACGTGGTGGGGCAAAAAATTGGCATAATACGGCAACAAATAAAGTGGAATATTGATCAGTCCATCGTCCGCTCGTAAATTTTGCATGGAGAAACGTAACGCGACTGACGGATGATATTTCTCCCGGTAGACTTTCAAACTGCGGGCTCGGACATTCAACCCGGACTTTGCTTCAACCGGCAATATTTCAGTACCCTCCTGCATGACAAAATCGACTTCCGCCGTATTGCCACTGGTCCAGTAAAACAAATTTTTCTTTCCCTGCGCCGCCAGCTGCTGCTGAACATAGTTTTCGATCAGCCGTCCCCGGTATTCGCTGAAAATGTCCGCATTCAACACCACGGTATCCGCCGGAACGTCGGCCAACCGACGCAGTAATCCGGTATCGGCCAGATAGAGTTTGAAACTTTTCCGATCTTCATATGCCGCCAGCGGGATGTTCGGTTTTTCGATCCGGTTGATCTTGTTGACCAACCCTGCCTCCTGAAGCCAGCGCAGCGCATCTTCCAACTCCCGTGCCCGCGCACCGGGTTTCACTTCCCCGTAAACAAACTTGGCATTTTCCCGCGCCAACTGCAAGGGAATGGATTTCCACAGCAGAAAAAGTTTGGCGATGTCCGATGTCGGTGCATGCTTGGAAAAGTCCAACTCATATGCGTTGATCATATCGTCCTGTACTTTTTCCGCCGCGGATATGTCCTGACTGGAAGCAAACGAACTCAGCACTTCCGGCAATCCGCCCAAGGTGATATAAAGCCGGAAATATGTTTCAAACTGATCCGCGATGGCTTGGGAAAGCGGAGCAACTTCATGCAGGGAACGGGCGTACTCGGCCAGTTGAGGAGCAGCCGCGCCAAGATACTCGTCGAACGAACAGGGATGCAACTCCAGAAAATTGACCTTGCCGACCGGAAATCCGACTTGAGCCGACAGCGTGATGCCAAGCAGCGACCCGGCGGCAACGATGGCATATTCCGGCTTCTCTTCGCAAAAGTATTTGAGGGAATTCAGCGCACGGGGGGATGCTTGAATCTCATCAAAAATAATCAAGGTCGATTGCGGTTCAATCTTCGTCCGTTCCAGCAGAGCGAGTTCCATAAGGATACGGTTGGGATCAATGTCCTTATCAAAAACGGACGGAAGCCGCTCATTTCGTTCAAAGTTGAAATATGCCACATTTTGAAAATGGCGTTTCCCGAACTCCTGAAGCAGCCAAGTCTTTCCACATTGGCGCACCCCGCGCAGAATCAGCGGCTTGCGGTTTGAAGCATTCTTCCATGCCAGCAGTTGCGTCATCAAGTTACGTTCGATCATAAGTCCCTCCAATCGTTCATCTCCACTTAATATACTACTTTGCGCACGGAAATCAACAAATAATCTATTGAAAATGTGATTGGAATCACTTTTTGTATAGATATTCAGTCTTGTCTGCTCGAGAAATCCACCCTGAATTCCGCACTCCTGTAACTATGTTTCATTAAAAAATCTTTTCAATCAACAAGATATGGCTTGAATTCTCTTAAAACATAGTTTATATATAAACTATATTGGAGTTATGGCAATGGCAAAAGCAATTCATAAGGCGGCGA
>CAYWZD010000423.1:0-3945 GCA_964462755.1 uncultured Victivallales bacterium
TCAAGCCCAATCGTATTTCATTGCCCACTCATTTCAACTTTTGACGGTCGCACCACATTCCAGTTCCCCGGGAACTTGAACATTTTCTCATCTTCGTCCTCCTTGCATTTTGTTTGTTCCAATGCTATTGTAAATTTCAATTTCCGGAGTTTAATATAATTGTGCGCCCGTAAAAAACAAATACCGAAAAGACAAATCAATATACCGAATGGACAAAAACAAAATAAAGCGAAAAGCCCTTCTTGAGAAAAGGCTTTTGAATCTGAGCGAGACGCTGCCGGGGTTCTCCAGTTCAATGCAGCTTTTAAGAAATACGGAGCCGGTTCTTCTTCCGTTTGGAATTCAATTTCATTTTTCTTCGACCGTTTCGGAAAAGGTTCCGAATCATTTTCTCCATGAAAAATATGTCTTTCATGCCTGTATTCAGGGAAGCCGGAAATTATCCGTAGCCGGGAAAATATACGTCCTGAAAAAAAACGAAGCTCTTCTGATTCCTCCTTACGTAGTCCATACGTCGACTTTTCCTGTGGATATGGATTCCTCTGGACGGATTCTCAGTTGTTCCTTCTCTCTTCCTGAAGGAAAATCATCGCTGATTCTAGCCTGTCATGAAGTGTTTTCTCTGACCGCTTTTGAACTGAAACGATTGGAAGAATGTGTTTCTCTGTTCAAAAAATGGTATTCGGGCGGGTTTCCCGTTGCGTATGTATCATATGACTTCGGAAAACTGCTGACCCATTTTCAAGAACGTTTCCGTCGGGAATTCCCGGCGGAGCTCAAGTATGAATCCAGAAATTTCGACCTGTTGAAAGCGATCTGCATCTTCATCGAAAACAATTTGCAGTCCCGCCTTACGGTAAATTCCATCTCATTGAAATTCAAGATTTCCCCCAGTCTTCTCAAACTTATTTTCTGCAAGGAGATGAGCCTGCCTGTTGGTCGATATGTAACCATTTCGCGGATGCGGAAAGTCACAGCGGCTTTACGGTCGTCGGATATGACGATCTCCGAAATCGCATTCGCTTATGGATTCGGATCGGAATCCGCGTTGATTCGTGCCTATAAGAGGGAAACAAACGGTCTCACTCCGATGGCATATCGCCGACGCTCCCGGACCGGCTCTTTTTCATGATCTGTTTCTGATTCATCAGCAATGGATTGCCGGCGCCTTCATCGCCCAGTTTATAAACAATACCACGCAGCGGAATATTATGTTTTTCCACCCCGATATTTTGGCCGGCAGGGATATATTTCCGATAGTCATGAAGCGTCGGACAGCAATACAGGCGGGTTTCCGCGTACCGGTCCCGCCTGCTTCAATCCACACTCGTCAAACAATGAACCATCACTGCTGGCGACAAAAGGCTTCCTGTTGCGGATGCAGCCACTCCGCTTCACGGACGGCGGCGGCGCGGATCGCCTCGGCGCATTCATCGGTCAAGTGATAGTTCATCAGACAGGAGTTGGTGCGGAATATCCCCATTTCGACCAGCATCTGTTTTTCGCCTGCCAGCCAGCATGGGATGTCAGGCCCGCCGAAGCAGTCATACATCAACCTGTTCAACCTTGCCTGGAGCCGTTTGGCGTCTTCGATATTTCCGGAATGGACAAATTCAAAAATCGATTTTGCCATTCGTCCGTTGAAGCATCCCGCGCCAATCATCATGCCGTCATAGCCCTGCTGCGCGGCGCCGACACAGTTGAACTCATCGCCGGAATAGGCGGAAAAAATTTTGTCTTCACGCATTCTATCCCTCATACCGAGAATGGCGCGAGTGTCCTCCGGGTTGCAGGCGCTGTCCTTGATAAAGACCACCTTGGGCAGAAGCATCAGTCGCGAAACCGTTTCCGGAGCCAGCGACACCGCCCCGGATTTGCCCTGATGATACAGACCGACCGGAAGCGGGCTGGCGTCAATCACCTTGCGGTACATGTTGAATAAATAGTCCTGATCCGGCTTCATGCACACGAATGGCGGAGCGATCACAAACATATCGACGCCGGACGCGACAAAACAGCGGATATTTTCCAGCATCCGTTCCGCGGAATTGTCAGTGATCTGAAGCGCGGTTTTCATGCGCCCGGAATTCGCCTTGACCGTTTCCGCGGCAAGATCAAAAAGCATCCGCCGCGGCAGGAGCGGCCCCTCCCCCGCGGTTCCGCCGATGAAAACTCCACTGATGCCGAGAGCGTAATGATGGTCGGCCAGCCGCCGCAGGGAATCCAGGTCAAGTTCCCCGTCACGGTCAAAGGGCGTCGGTGCGGCCGACCAAACCGTGTTCCTGAAAGTTTTATCCCGCATAAGGTTTTTCCTTCTTAAAAATAGCAAGTTCTTCCAGCGACTGGCGGAAACATTCCATCTCGCCGTCATTGAGATTGCGGTAAGGCGCGCGGCGTCGGCGACTGCCGAATCCGAAAAGCTCCAGTGTCGCCTTGATCCCGGCGTCGAAACCGCCCGGCTGGCGGCTGATCAGATCGAAATAGGGCCAGTCATAATTGCGGATAAAAGCACTGGCGGAAGGGAAATCCTTCTGTTCGCAGGCCCGCCAGAAATCCCATGCCAGATCAGGACGGAACATTCCCAGCGTCGAAAGATAACCGCTGGCGCCATAGGGCATGATATTGAGGAAATTCTGTTTCTGTCCCCCGGCGAAAACCGCGACCCGATCGCCGACCGCGGCGGCCAGACGGCGGGAAACGGCATTGCAGCTGTCGTCCTTGATCGCCACGACAGCATCGGTGCGTTCGATGGTGTCGAGGATGTTGTTCACTCCCGCATCGGTGCCGCCAAGCGGCGAAAATATCAGCATCAGAGGAATGATTTTACCTGTCTCGACATAGTAATCGCCCAGACTCCCTGAGTCGACGGAACCGGCCCAGTTGCAGGGGTAAGGCAGGAACAAATCCGCTCCGCACTCTCTTGCGAAACGCGCGAACTCAAAAGTGCGTTTGGCGATATGTCCGTATTCGGTTACGCAAACAAGGACTCGCTTTCTGGTGTAATTGACCGTAAAGCGGCACAACTCGGTCATTTCCGCCTCGGTCATGCTGTTGTAATGGCTGTTGCCGGGCGTAAGGAAAATCATCTTGAACCCGCTGTCGATCTGGAAATCGATCATTTTCGCGGTGGTGTCATAATCGATCTCGTCGTCGGTGGTGAACGGTGTCGGGATCGAACACACCGGCCCGGTAAGCGCCATGCGCACATTCTCTTTTAATTCTTCCATGAGCTTGCTCCAATTGTTGGTAATTTGCGATCCTTCATTTTCAGTTAATGCTGTAGGTATACGTCACGAAATATCTGTCGAGCAGGGAAATCGATGTCGCCGAACTGCCCGCCCGTGCCTTCGCTTCTCTGGCGAATTCCGGTCTGCCGGACGAGGAGACATGACCGTCTCCATACATGGCGTTCGTCCGGTTGGAATGGCGGAACTGGACATTCCCGTTCCCTGCGGTATTGCACAATTGCCACATGACGTGCTGTGTCCATCCCGGCTTGATTACGATGCTCCCGGAAGTGTATCCGGAAGGATACTGCCAGACCGACTCCCCGCCCATCGCCAGAGCTGACGGAGTGGCAAACTTCTCAAAACGCACAACACTGAAGGCGCTGACCGTATCGAAGATAGAAGTCGGATAATCAATAGCCCGATAGCAGATGCCATAGGTAAAATTACGCGCCATGAAGTAAGCCGGCTGGATGGTCGGACAGAGATATGTTTTTTTACTCTTGTCATTCAAGTAATCGCCCCATATCTCATTCCAGTAACGATAGGTGCCGCCTACCGAGGTCATAACGCAAACAACGCCCTTGTTGTCGGAGGCATAAAAGTTCATCCCCAGCCCCACCTGTTTCAAATTTCCGATACAGCTGAGCGCTCTGGCTTGCTCCCGTGCCGCTCTCACCCGTAATCAGCACCGTCGCATCCGAGGCGGCCAACTGGC
>CAYWZD010000424.1:0-3925 GCA_964462755.1 uncultured Victivallales bacterium
ATTTATTCCCCGTTGTCTTGAATTCCATTTTGGAAAGTCTCTTGAGGTTGTAGATGGTGAACATCAGAGTCATGACGCCCAGCACCCACGCCATGGATATGGCGCTCCCGAAGCGAAGATTGGTATAGGCCTCCTTGAAGATATGCAGTTCGGCCACTTCCGTGTTTGCCTGTCCGAAGGTCATCACCAGGATCATTCCGCCGGACTGCGACGCCGCGATGAATGCCCCGACGAAGTTGATGATGATCAGCGATTTGATGGTCGGGAAGGTCACATGCCAAATCTTCTGGAAGAAGTTCGCTCCGTCGATTTCGGCTGCTTCATAGGTTTCTTCCGGAACTCCCTTGAGGGCGGCCAGATAAATCAGACAGCCCGGTCCGGCTCCGGCCCAGATAGTGGGAACGACGCATGCCAGCATCGCCCAGTTCGCATCATCGATCCATGCGATCGGCGAGTAATCCACTCCGAAGAAATGCATGATGCTTCCCACGAACTGGTTCAAGACGCCGGTGGAACCGCTCTGGTAGAACAACTTCCACATGAAGATGACCACCAGTCCGCTCATCACGGCCGGAAGGTAATAGAGGGTCCGGTAGACGATTTTTCCGTGGGAGACCTCCTGAAGGAGAATCGCCAGGATGATCGGGGCGAGGAACCCCAGGGAAAGCATGAGGGTCATGTAACGGAAAGTATTCCAGATGGCAGCCCACCACTCGTCCGAAAATAGAACCCCGGCCAGGTTGTCGAACCCGACCCAGTGGCTTTCTCCCACGACCTGATAGTTCTGGAAGAAAAGCGCCGACCCGTTGAGCATCGGACAATAGACCCATACCAGAACGCTGAGCAGGGCGGGAATCATGATCAGATACCCGATCCAGTTCCTCCGGAATTCAAACCCTCGTTTTTTGCCTGAAAAACTGTCCTTGGGAGAGAACGCCTTCCAGATGTTGTAGATCACGAAACAGAACAGCGCCGCGATCAGAATGAAGACGATGACCGCCACCGTGGTCCGCTTCTGCATCTCGGCGGAAGAAATATGCCCGATCATCCGGGCGTTGGTGCGGTCCTCCGCCTCCTTGAGAAGCTTCTGGAGAATTTGAATCCGGGCTTCTTTGATTTCCGGAGTGTCCCCTTCGGGCAGTTTGCCATCCCGGGCAAGCTGTTTGGCTTCGTCGATCGGTTTCGTCAGATAAATATAAACCATCTGGCAATTCCGCCCATAGGGTTCCGGCTTGCCGTGCTTGAGGGCGTAATTGTAGGTTTCCTCCAGCCCGGGGGGAAAGTATTTGAGATATTCCGTATAACCGAATTCGCGCAGGAAAGCCGGACTCAGGTTCCGGCCAAGCCCCATGGACACCATTGCCTTGACATAGGCTTCGCGGGCATATCTTGAATTCTTGAAGGCGATGTATTTCCAGGCGGCGTCCCGGATCTTGTCCGCCGACACAAAATGTCCGTCCGAGTTCTGACGTCCCTCGATTCCGGCGAAAATTCCATACAGTGTGGAGTTGATTTCCGTTGCGCTGATCCCCGCCGGGCCGGCGGGAAACGGAGCCGTTCCAACCAGGGACGGGTCAGTGGTTCCCATCGTCTTGTTGCGCATATACTGGGAATACATTCCAAGCTTTCCCGCCTGCTGGGCTTGCTTTACGGCTCGTTCATCCCCATTGATTGTGGTATAACCATACTGTGTCACGCCGTCGGAGTCCTGCCAGCGTTCCATGGCAAGACGGATGTAAAACTCCAGTGCGATCGCGGCCTGCCGGGAACCGAAGGCGGCGCGCCATGTTCCGTCCTTCTCCTGAACCACGGCTTCTCCGCCCGCCCCCCAGAGGTAGGGCAGAAAATCCCAGGAAGCCTGGGGCCCGGAAGACATGCTCAATCCGAACTTGTCACGCGCCGGATCGGAAAGACGTCTTGCATAATCCAGAAGTTCATCCCAGTTTTTCGGCGGTTTTTCGGGGTCCAGCCCGGCCTCCTGAAACAAGTCTTTGCGCCAGTTGAGGATCCGGATGACCGGCTGGTCGCCTCCCATCCAGATATGTTTTCCGGCAGGCATTCCGCCGATGGCCGGGCCTTCCCGGAAAATCAGGGGACGGAATGCGGGCGGCGTCATTTTCAAAAAATGGGCGACGGATCTGTAATCGGGATCTTTTTCGATATATTTATCCAGGGGATAGAGGAAGTTCTGCTGAATGTAAGTGTCCGACATGCGGAAATTGACCATCAGCACATCCGGTGCGGCTCCGCCCGCAATCGCAAGCATCAGACGGGATTCCTGTCCGATGTTCTGGATCTGGATGCCGCTGAAAGAGGACAGCTCAATTTCCGGATTTCTCTTTTTGAACTCTTTCATGAGTTCGATCTCGACACGGGTACTCGGGTCGGTCGACTTCGGGTCCGGCAAATCCATGACCCGCAGAGGAATTTTCAACATCGGGTCGGACTTTTCCTGCGAATGAAGCGGTGTTCCGAAACATAGCGACAGAAGAATTGCCCCTGCAACCAGCAGGGCGTTGTTAGGCGTGCGTTTTCCCATCATGTTTGTGTCGTTTCCCCTGCCTTGAAATAAAGGAAGGGATGTTGTTTCGTACTGCCGCTCGCTGCGACTTTTCCGAAACAGGGGTTGTTTCAATTTCAGCGGAATCATGTTCCGCTTTTCCTTACCGTAATTCAGAAATATAATCTGCCATGGACCTTTTGCAAGCCGATCCCGTGCGGGACATTGCAAAACTTCTGTTTTTTTTGGAGAGTTTTGCTTCCGGAATACGGGCGCAAATCTTCCAGACAGACCTTTTTTCAGAGATTTTGCACCGCTCCCTATTGACTCTTTGCAACCCGGTGCTATACTATATGGTGTCACGCGTTACTTACTTGGAAAGGAAGAAATCATGAAGTGGACTTCAGTCAACGACTACAGTGCCATGGGGCTTTACGGAGCAAAGATCATTTATAACGCCGTCGCGGTCGCGGCAAAGGCCGGAAAACGTTTCAACCTCGGCCTCGCCACCGGAAACACCATGCTGGAACTCTATCCGGCCCTCGCGAAAATGTTCAACGACAACCGGACGGATCTTTCAAAACTTCACACCTACAATCTGGATGAATACGTGATCGGCGGCAAACCGGTCCCGCACAACCACCCACTGAGCTACTACACCTATATGCACACCAATCTGTTCCGGCACATCGATCCGGCACGCGGGCTGACGGAAGACCACATCCACTTCCCGGACCCGGTCGACCCTGCCGGTTTCGATGCGGCGCTCGCCGCGGGCGGGGGACTCGACCTCCAGCTCCTCGGGATCGGCTTCAACGGGCACATCGCCTTCAACGAGCCGCAGAGCGAAAAAGAGATCAGCGTGTCCGACTTTGCGGCCCTTCCCACCCGGATCGTCGCACTCAAGCCCATGACCATCGCCACCAACTCGCGGCTGACCGCGGGCAATGACGACAACCTGGTTCCGCGCCATGCGGTCTCCGTCGGCATGAAACCGATCATCGCGGCGAAAAGTCTGCTCCTCCTCGCCTGCTTCCCGGAACAGGCCAAGCCCCTCACCGCCATGAAACACGGTCGCCCGACCCCAGAGCTCCCGGCCTCTTATATGCTGACCCACCGCAATTCGGAAATCGTCTACACCGCCGACCAGATTACTCTGGGTTGAGGAGGAAATATGCGAACACTGCTCCGCAATGGCCGTCTGGTGTCGCCCGACCGGGATCATGCCGGTTCGATTCTGCTTGACGGCGAGAAAATCGAGCGGATTTTTCTCGCTTCCGAGGAACTCCCTCCGGCGGACCGGGAAATCGATCTTGCCGGAAAAATCGTCCTGCCCGGATTCATCGACATCCATTCCCACGGACGCGGCGGAGCGGATTTCTGCGACGGCACACCCGACGCCTTCGAGATGATCGGAAACGGCAA
>CAYWZD010000425.1:0-3923 GCA_964462755.1 uncultured Victivallales bacterium
TGATGCTCTACCACTGAGCTATGCTCGCGTCAGAATAGGCGTTAATATGCCATTCATTTTCATTTTTTCAAGTCGGGTTCTGAAAAAAAACCGTTTTTACGTGTCAGGAAAAAGAATAAGGAATAATCAGTCCGGACGGCAGCGTCTCTTCTGCCGCCCGGGCCATCAAAGAAATCTCTATTTCCATTTCCCCGCATCGGTGTCGGGAGTCTGGAAAAGTTCCGTCAGGGCTTTCTTTTCAACGATTCCGCCGGTCGGGTCCGTCTCCGGCCTTGGCAGCTCCCATTTCGGACCGGGAAAGACCGGGGTTTTGAACGTGTCCTGCCCGATATTATGGTTTTTCTCCTGAAACTCCATACAGGCCCGGATACATCCCTTGGCTCCGCAGACGGCAAGGTATCCGCAATGGGAGGAAATCTGCCTGATATAAGGATAGGAAAGAGTTCCCGGAAATTCCGGGTTCTGACGTCCCCATTCTCCCCGTCCGAGGTTGTGGGTGATCTTGTAGGCGAGTTCCTCGGACATGGTGGTCTTTTCAATGTCGAGGTTGAGGCCGGGGAAATAGCGTTTCAGGAACGGCGACGCCTTGTAGTTGATGCCGTGATGAGTCGCCGTGCAGCGGCCCATGTGGACATCGCCCCATTCGTATTCCTGACCGTCGATATGAATTTTGATCGACGGGCCGTTCCGGCCGGGAATGGCGGCTCCGGGACAGTCCGGCACACACTTCATGCAGCGTTTGCAAAGCGTTTTCGGCTTGATCAGCGGGTCCGGCTCCAGAACCGCGTCCGTGAGGATGTTGCCGATCCGGACGCGCGGACCGAAAACCGGGTGGATGAACACCTTGGACCAGCCGATTTCTCCCAATCCGCAGGCCATGGCGGCAATCCGGATGTTGAGGTTGATTTCCGGCGACGGACGCCCCGGCACCGGGTCGGGATGATTCGGATAGCTTTCCGGCACGCCGGGATAGACCGGCACGGCTTCATACCCGAAATCTTCGATGAAACGGCTGATTTCGTCCGTGACGATCGGACGGAAAAGAGTATTGAGACGGTTGTAGGAATAGTAGGTGTAATTGTTCCAGTGCGTCCCTTCGGTGATGCCGCGGTAGGTGCTGCGCGGGATCGGCTGGACCAGTGAAATCACGGATTTGCAATCGGGGAAAATATTGCACGGGTGCATCCGTTCCGGGGCTTCCGCGAAACGTTCGATGTTGGCAATACCGACAATTTCGACGCCGCCCCCTCCGGCTCCGATTTTTTTTGCCAGTTCCTTGATCATCCGCGAGGTGAGTTTTTTATCGAGATTGCTCATGATCTTTCTCCCAGTAAATTGCAGGACCATTGCTTCGTTCCCGACCGGAACGGAGTGGAGAATTTTTCGAGGGTGGCTCCACGTTCCTCCAGCGCCGCGATGCAGGCGCGTCCGCAAGCGGCGGCGACACGCTCCACTGTATTGAAACGTCCTTCATTGGTCTGGACGGCTCCGTTCTTGCAGCGGAGGCAGATTTCGTTTCGGCGGGCGGCGACTTTGCGTTCAACGCCTTTGACGCCGAACGGAAGGGCTTTTTCCGCCTCCAGCGCCTGAAGCGGACAAGCCCGGACGCACCGGCCGCAATCGTCACAGAGGTGCGGAACAAACGGTTTGTCCGATTCCAGCCCGGCGTCTGTCAGCAGCATGGCGAACCGCTGGCGCGGGCCGAATTCCGGAGTGATGAAAAGGCCGTTGAGAGCCGTTTCGCCCAGCCCGGCGGCTTGCGCCATCAGACGGTATTGCAGAATGACATTCGGGGCGGGTTTTCCGGGAGCGACGGGCACGCCGACCGGCTGTCCGTTGCAATCATATCCGAACAGCGGGACCGCTTCAAACCCTTTCGACTCCATCCAGATGACCGTATCGTAGGTGGTCTTCGCCAGCAGATTGTCTTCCAGCCCCATGAAACCGAAATTCGTGAACGTATTGTTCAATTCGGTCCCCTGTTCGCAGCCCCGGAGGGTTCCGCGCGGGATTTTCCGTCCGATGACAATAACATTGGTGGCCTGCGGGAAAATGGAAAGCGGATTGTCTTCTTTCGGCAGATAGTTCAAATTTTCGACCGCCGCAATGCCGATCAGGTCGGCGCCGAATTTTCCGGCGGCCTCTTTCAATTCTTTCGAGGTCATTTCAATTTTCCTCCTGTTCAAGCGGTCTGACTGTCACCCGGTTTTCCAGGTCGCGTTCCCAGACGGAACGCTTGCGGAAACGGGAATGGAACTGGTTTTCCACCTTTCCTTCGAGCGCAACCATGCAGGCGCGTCCGCAGGAAGCCGCATAACGGTCGTTACCCGCGTCGCCCGCCCCGTTTTTACAGCTGGCACAAAGCACATGATCCAGCTCAAAAAGTTCACGTTCAGTATCTTTCAAAGCATGGAGCGGACAGGCTTTCAGACAGGCCCCGCAATTCCGGCAGAAGTCCAGTTCCATGACAGGATCGCCCGGCAGTTTCAGCGGAGTCAGGACCAGACCGAAACGCTGGCGATGTCCGTAACGGGGAGTAAGGAAGAACCCGCCGCGTCCGGGAGTTCCGAGTCCGGCCATACGGGCGAGCTCCGAATAGTCCGGAATGACGGCCGCGTTGGGATCGAGATTGAGAACCGGCATGGCTTCGAAGCCGTGCTTCTCGATCTCGCAAGCCAGATTGTGAACGGTCCGCAGCAGGAACTGTCCATGGTGCCAGCTCCAGCCGTAGGTGTGGTAGGTCGACCCGAAGTTGGTCCCTTCCTCGACTCCGCGGAATGCCCCCCGGAGAATCTTTCGTCCGACCACGATCACCGACTGGCAATCGGGCATGAGAGTCAATGGGTTTTGAGCGGCGGGCAAGGCTTCCCAGCGGCTTTTCGGAGCGATGCCGACCAAGTCGGCGCCCAGCTCCGCGGCCAGCTTCTTGATGCTGTCTGCATTCATTTGGATATGCATCCTCTGTTGTTGTTATGTTGGCAGAAGCGTGGTTGAAATCGCTTTTGCCGAGGTTTTCAGAGCATTGATGATGGACGGCGTCAAATCCTTTCGGGTGAGACCGGGGAAAAAGATCCCCAGCGCCCCGCAGAAGGTATCTCCATTCTGGAGGATCGGAGCCGCGACCGCCAGCAGATCGGCTTCCGGCCGAACCGAAAGTCCGTCCTTGCGTATGCCGGGCAGATCCTCCAGGAAGGAGGAGATGGTTTCCTCGGAGGTTCCGCCGGCTCTCAGTTCTTCCACGAGCGTTTCCAGATCGGCGGGACCGGCATAGGCGGCGCAGACCCGTCCGCACGCGGAGGCCGCGCTCCGGTGAACTTGTCCAACCGTCATGGATGGATCGGCTATCCCACCATCGGGATAAGTGACATCGATCACGATCGAATGTCCATGCCAGAATTCCGCAAGATATGCCTGACAGTTCAAGTCCCTTGACAGCCGCTGAAGATGAGGTCTTCCTATGATCCTGAGAGCCGAATGCCGCATCCAGGCGTTCGCCAGTGTCAATATTTTCAGGCTGACCCGGTATTTCCGGGTGCCCTCGGGCTGTTCGATGTAACCGGTATCCAACAAGGTTTTCAATAACCGGCAGATGTGACTCGGCGGCAGCTGAAATTTTTCCGAGAGCTCTTTGACCGTATATACCTTACCGTCCGAGAGCACTTCCAGAATCCTGAACCCATTCGCAAGTGTATTATTCATTTTTTCAAATTCCATATATTAGAATTTCTATATTAATTATATCGCATAATAGAATTTTGTCAAGCCTTTTATGAAAAAAATCATTGATTTTCATAAGAATGTATGGCGCCAGTGAAATTTCTGTGGAAAGTCATGCAATACTCCCAGTATTGCCGCGGTCCAGTCGTGGAGGCAAAGAACAGGAGGGCTCCGCGCCCTCCAACTCCGCGGCAGGTGAAGGTCAC
>CAYWZD010000426.1:0-3921 GCA_964462755.1 uncultured Victivallales bacterium
CGGTTGTAGGTCAGGTGCATCATGCGGACCCCGAGCTGATAGAAGACCGTGAGGTAATACAGCGCGCTTTCCACGGAATAAATGGTGCTCGGAAGCGGAACCCCGTTTGTCGTAATATAGATCGTATGTTTCCCCGACTTCTTGGCGGCAGCCACATCGGAAGGAAAGACGGCGCGTGTCATGACATCCCGGAGCTTGTCGCTTAAATACGTTCTCCGGGCAAGTCGCTTGATCAGTCGCTCGATGTCATTGCTTTCCTCTCCCGAGTTCTGGAAAACGCAGTCGACTCCCGCCGCGTCGAAGGTCTCCTTGAAGAGCCGTCCCGCATCCGGAGAGGCCAGAAATCCTATCTGATTTTCATTTTCCAGATAATCGGAAATCTCATTCCGGTCCGCTCCGGCTTCCGAGAGGGCCGTGGCTTTGTTCATGGCTTCCTGTGTGTAACCGCCCGGGATGAACCCATAGGCGTCCCACACGAGGGCGTCGCGGTGAAGTTCGAGTCCGTGTTTCAACTGCTTTGGGGTCGGCTTGAGTATTGAGAGTCCCAGTTCGCGACATTCTTCGATATGCGGATTCATGGACAATTCCTTTTTTGGGTTGTTCCCGGGGAATTTTTACCGCCGGGAGAAAAACAAGCTCGATCAATATAAAACCGTCTTCCGGCAAAGTCAAACGGAAAACCGGGAACCCCTCATCTCAATGGCGGCTTCGATATGGGAAAAACGGCGCTGTCCGGTTGAAAAGAACCGGGATGGTGCTATTGTAATGGTTTGCGGCAGATTCCGCAGATGCTTTTGCAAAGGAAGGGCCTTTGTTTTTCAACCACAGGAGTTTGTTCCGATGATTCCTTTTATCGAGTCGGTCGCCCGGGAAGCGGGCAAAGAGGCGATGGAGTATTTCAACAGCATAAAGCCCAATACGGTCTCCGACAAGGCCACTACGCGCGACCTGGTTTCGACGGCGGACCGTGCCGTGGAGAAAAAAATCATCGAACTGATCCGGCAGAAGTATCCGGACCACTGCATCTTCGGCGAAGAGAGCGGCCATTCCGACACGGATTCGGAATATCGCTGGGTCATCGATCCGATCGACGGCACCCAGTCCTTTGTGAAACATCATCCCTACTTTTCCATTTCGATCGCTCTCAAGAAGAAAGGGCGGGCCATCGCCGGATGTGTGTACGCTCCCGCGCTCAATCTCCTTTTCTCCGCCGAGGAAGGGAAGGGGGCCTTTGAAAACGGCGAACCGATCCATCCGTCTTCCTGCACCACCATCGAGACTTCCGCGTGCTGCACGGGTTTTGCCTGTCTTCGCGCCCAGCTGCCGGTGAACAACCTGCATTATTTCAACCGTCTTGTGCCGGTGATCCGCGACATCAAACGCTGCGGTTCGGCCGCGCTCGACCTCGCCTTCGTGGCGTCCGGGCGTTACGATGCTTATTGGGAGCTGAACCTTCAGGAATACGACGTGGCCGCGGGTGCCTTTATCGCTCAGACCGCCGGGGCTTCCGTCTGCGATCTCTCCGGAGGGAACGACTATCCCGTCAAAGGAATTCTTGCCACGACCCGGGCGCTGCTCCCGCAGTTCCTTCCGTATTTCAAGGACTGAGTCGGCCGAAAAACGCCGGAGCGCTTATTCCAGATAGAACGGGGTCGTGACGGCGATTTTCCGGGGATTGTCTCCCTGAATTTCCACGCGGACATACGTTTTCAGGGGGAGTCCCGCCAGCGGGATTTCGCATGAAACGGACGGAGTGTCGAATTGCCGGGCGATGATTTCCGCGCCGCCGGAATACACCCGGATTTCCTTCAGGCTGCCGCCGTCGGTTTCCGCTGTAATTTTCAGGGAACTTCCGGCGGCTTCTTTCAGCGAGAGCGTGTCGCCGGGAAGCCTGCCGTCCAGCGTGACATCCGCTTCTCGGAACCAGGCGGCGGCGATGCAATGTCCTTTTTTGACGGCCTCCACGATGGATTCGCGGCAGGGCTCGCCCTCGATGTAGAGAAAATTGACCGCCGGATTGTCGAGAAGCCGCTGTGCTCCGAAGAGATCCACCGAGTTCATGAACGTGATTTTTCCGCCCTCGGCATAGAATTTTTCATAGTCCGAACCGGCGAGAGAGGTCAGGTGTTCCTTGTCGATCGCGTCGTATCCGTAACTCCTCCAGTAGTCGAAATATGGGTGGGTGGCGCAAGCCGCTCCGCCGTGTTCGTGAATATAGCGGATCGCCTTTTTCAGATAGGCGTCGATGTCGGAGGTCTGAAAGAAGCTGCGGGTGAATTCCGGCGTATAGGCGTCGGCGTCGATTCCGATCGACAGCATGTGATAGGCGTTGTGGCAGGATTTTGCATTTACCTCGGTCCAGTTGAACGGATGGTATTCTTGTCCGTGAAGGAAAAGGACCTTGTCGTCGGAATATCTCTTCAGGTCCAGTGTTCCGCCGTAGGGGGCGGCGTCCTTCACGGCGATCGAGGCGATGTCGATTCCCTTGTAACGCATCATGGCGCGGATGGTTCCGAGATGGTTGTCTCCGCCGTACCATTCCAGCGAGTGAAGGTGAATCGCCATTTTGTAATTGCGTTTCCGGGGAAGTTTTCCCCTGGGGACGGGCGTGTAAACCGAAGTATCCTTCCGTAGAAAACGTTCAAAGTGAGAAAGCGTGTTTTTCGCGTATTTCTTCCAGAAATTCAGAATCCGCGGGGAATTCTCATCAAGTTCCTCCGGGAAGAGAATCTGGTTCCAGAAGTAGAGCCCATCGCCGTATTTTGCCTGAAGAATGAGAGCGCCCTTCCGGATTGCGGGGTCCATGTAGGAACCGAGACTCTCCCATTTTTCACAATCGACGGCGCACGAAAGCGCGGAGGATTTCACGGTTTCGGTTTTGTCTTTTTCGCTTTTGACGAGACCGAATGAATTTGTCCGTATTTGCCAGTAGACCATCTCCTCGGGTGCGATCGGATTCGGGTCGTTGAAAAGACGTTCTCCGGCGGGTTCGACGAACGGCATCATGTAACACTTATAGACCGACTCGAGTTCAACGGTGGTCACGTAACGATGAACCAGAAAAGGAGTCCCCAGTTCCGGCGGCAGGAAATACGGCGCCCAGCGGCGGTAATCCTGATGCATGAACCAGCAGATTCCTCCGCGCCGGATATATTCCTTGAAATAGATTTCGTCATTCTCGATGAAGTCGTTGAAACCGTTCTGCTCGATGATCACGACATCGAATGGCTCCAGATAATCCGGCTTCGTGTAATCGATCTTCCGGATGTCCGTTCCGAGTTCTCCTTTTAGGAAATCGACGAACTTGTACGGTGGCTGACTCCAATGTTCGAAATATCCGATTCTCAAGCTCATTTTGCCCCTTCCTTTTTTGAATCCGCCGTATCTCTGCCCAGTAATAATTTCGGGGGAAGGCTCTTCTGGAACGGCGACATTGGCGGAAGGGTGTTGTCCATGACATAATCCATGGCGAGACGGATGCTCTCCTCATAGTCGAATGAGATGTGATTCACGAGCGGAGCCAGCGGACTGGTCCCTGACAGGGAGAGGGTGAAGGAAGGTTCTCCGGGAAGGCCCGCCCGGTTCCGGAAAAGATGGAATCCGTGCAGCAGATCGCAGGAGTCCGCCAGAATCGCCGTGCCGGGGGGAAGTTTTTTCAGGAATGGGAGAACCTTTGCGAAATCAGAATCCGTGACGGCATCGCCGTGATACGGAATCAGCATGTCCTTCAGACGGTTCAGTTGAAGGGACTCGATCATTTCCGCCATGCCGGTCTGTCTCCATCTCGTGCTGGGGGAAAGAACGGGCGCCGAGGCAAGATATACGATATTCCGGCATCCGCGCATGGCCGCCGCCGAACACGCCAGCGCTCCGGCCATACGGTAGTCGGGCAGAATCGCGGCTTCTCCGGACATGTCATCC
>CAYWZD010000427.1:0-3915 GCA_964462755.1 uncultured Victivallales bacterium
AAAAACGTGGTATATTCTTTATGAAAGAATGTATAATCTGACTATCTGGAGAAAAAATGAAACCGACTTATTTCGACTGGGGCGTTTCATCGGAAAAACCATTCATCGCGGTTATACACCACATCAAACCGAATTACCGAAGTAATATGGATTACGATTTTCACCGTTCGATCCATGTCAATATCGTTCTGGAGGGCGACTACGGAAATGAGATCGGAAGCACTTCCATCCAGACGAACCGGGGCGAATGCCTCTTGACCGCTCCCTGGGAGCCGCATCGCGGCATCCAGAGTGAAAACGGGGCTACCGTATGTATGATTGCCCTCAGTCTTGACGAAGTCATGAAAGTCCTTCTGGCCGACGGGGAAAAACTTACCTCGCTTCTTATGCTTCCGCCGGGGATCCGGCACGAGCTTCTCCGGAAAAAGAACTTGATGCGTTTTGCCTCGATCTGCGGGAGCACGGTCCAGGCGGCGGGCATGGAAAACACTCTCCGGGGATGGCAGGCGCTCATCAACTTTTTCATTGAACTTGTCTGCGGCCTGGATAAGGAGGACATTCCCGAGGAGCCGCAGTCGGATTATATTCGTCTCCGCCCGGCGCTTCAGATGATCAATGCAGGGAAGGGGGTGACGGTCGCCCCGGAAGCGGCGCGCGCCTGTAATCTGAGCGTCAGCCGTTTCCGTGCGCTCTTCCAGAAAGTGTTCCGGAGATCTTTCGCATCCTATGAGCTGCAATACCGTCTCAACAACGCCGCGGACGATATCCTGAAGTCGCGGCTGACCGTCAAAGATGCGGCATTCGAATGGGGCTTTTTTGATGCAAGCCATTTTTCGAGGTTGTTCAAACGGTCCTTCGGCATCTCGCCTGGAAAATACCGGGAGGTCCACACTCGCTTGCTCTGATGGAAAGAACCGGGACGCCTTTCATTTCGTATGGGCCAACGCTGAAATCAATGTTCGAGAGCCATCCGCAAGTTTCCCGGGAATACCCAGTCTTTATGGCAAGATTCCAGATTTTGGATAGGACCTGTTTCGCGGTTGCATTCTGCTTTTGAATAGGTTATAGTATGTCTGACCGGGGGACGCCGACCTCGGATCAGAATCACTCCAACCCAAGGGGCGCGCGCATGACTTCAAGCGTTAGGGCAGAGAATATTTTATGGAAAATTCGGATGACACAAATTTTATTGCAGACGTTTTTCAGGAGCATCGGGCGAGATTAATGGCTGTCGCCAGACTGCGGATCAATCCCATGCTGCTGAGCCGCATTACGGTCGATGATCTGATTCAGGAGGTCTACCTCAAGGCGATCGGGCGTCTGGAGTATTTCCGGCAGAATCCGGAAGTCCCGGTCTTCGCAAAGTTACGGACGCTCCTTCTGCAGACGATTGTCGATCTGGAGCGGAAATACCTCGCATGTCAGAAACGCGATGTGCACAAGGAGGTCAGTTTCGATCAGTCGCCCGATGAAACCGGAACGCCGGTACGGGAATGTTGGAACATGATTGCCGACACCATCACGTCTCCCCGCACAAAACTGGCCCGCGCGGAACGCTATGAACTGCTCCGGAAGGTGTTGGCGGATATGCCGGACAATGACCGCGAAATCCTGGAACTCCGCCATTTTGAAGAACTCTCCAATGCAGAGTGCGCGGGAGTATTGAATATTTCTTCCGATGCGGCCAGTATCCGGTATGTCCGGGCGCTGAAGCATTTTCAGAAAAAATTAATCGCATTTTCAGAGTTCCGGAAATGAACGGAATCTCAAAATTGACCGAAGAATATCTCGCCCTGCTGCGAAGCGGAGAATCCGTGTCGCCGGAGGCTTTCGCGTCGAACCATCCGGAACACGAAAAAGAACTGCTGGAACTGCTGCCCGGACTGGCGGCAATGGAGAAGTTCGGAAAAACGCAGAAGTCGGCAGATCATCCCATCCGCAGCCTCCCGTTTCCCGAAACGCTGGGAGAATACAGGCTGTTGTCGAAAATCGGGGAAGGGGGGATGGGAACGGTATTCAAGGCAATCCAGCAATCCTTGAACCGGGAAGTCGCGGTCAAGATTCTGTCGCCCGCCTGGTCGAATAATGAAACACTCCGGATCCGGTTTGAAAATGAATCCAAGGTGATCGCCCGTCTGCATCATCCGAATATCGTTCAGGTTTTCGGAGCCGGGCATGAAGGCGACTACAGTTTTTACGTGATGGAACTGGTGGACGGAACCGGGCTGGACATTACCGTTCCGCGAAGCGCAACGGAAACGGCAAAAATCGGGCTTCAAGCCGCCGATGCCTTGGCCTACGCCCACAGCTGCCGGATCCTTCACCGGGATGTGAAACCCGCCAACCTGCTTCTGGATGTTAACCAGGTTCTCCGCGTCAGTGACTTCGGAATTGCGACGGTCCTGAACGAGAACAGCGGATCGGTCGCGGCAACGCAATCGCGCGACGGAACTTTGCGGTATATGGCTCCCGAACGGCTCCTGAGGAATGAAGACGCGTTCGCGTCCGATCAATACAGCCTGGGGTTGACTCTTTATGAGCTGCTTTCCGGGGCTCCGGCTTTTGCCGAAACGAATCCGGGCGCGTTGGTGAAAAGCATTTGCAGTCATGACATTGTCCCGCTGAAAAACGGGGACCGCGATTTGTCCGTCATCATTGAAAAAAGTATTGCCTTTTCTCCCGCCGACCGTTATCGCGGCATGGCGGAAATGGCCGACGATCTGCGGCGTTACCTTGCACATGAGCCTGTTAAGGCGCGCAGAAACGGTCTCTGGAAACGCTTGGTCCTTTGGAGCAAACGGCGTCCCGCGGTCGCGGCTTTGAGCGCGGCTGCCTTTATTCTGACCCTCTCACTGATTCTGTCGTTGGTGGTCGGTTATGTACGGACCAACCGGGTGCTCCGGATTGCCGACGAGACGCTGTCGGAAATTTTCGGGACGTATTCCGATCAGCCCGGCAGCAAGAATACCGAACTTCTGCTGAAGCTTCTGCCGTATTACGAATCAATTGCCTCGCGCCGGAGCGGATACGCGAATTCAGTGATCGGAAAAATTGCCATGAGGAGCAACCGGCCCGACATCGCGGAAAGGGCATTCCGCAAAACCTCCGACCGTTATTCGCTGGCGCTGAGCTTGCAGATGCAGGGGAAAACCGGACAAGCCGCCGCGATTTGGCGGGAACTGGCCGGAGGAAACGGATTGGAGGCGTTGAAGGCGAATCTGGCGCTGGCGGGGGACATCCGTCCCTTGCCGGGCAAGGAAAACGCAGACGGCGGGAACCGCGAGGCCTTGCAAAAAGCGTTCGACATAGCCGTTCCTCTTCTGAAAAAGCAGCCGGACAATCCTGAAATCCGGTTCTTGCTGGCTTCGATTCTCGCCGCCGATCCAAAACTTTCCCGGGATTACGACGCGATGGAACTCCTGCGGAAATTGGTGGCGGAGTATCCTGACATCGTTTCCTATCGTCTGCTGTTTCTGCGTCTGGCCGGGAAGGTTCATTCCAGCAAGGCGAACTTTGACGATCAGATCAAAGTCGCGCTGGAGCAGGCGGATCTGCTTCTTTCCCGGCATCCGAATGAACCGGAAGTGATCGCTACCGCTTGCGATGTCAAGCTCAAATACGCGCTGGCATTGGCACAACGAAAACAGACCGCAAATGCGATTCGGGAACTGGACGAAAGCATCGGATTGCTGAAAATCATTGCCCGGCACGATGACGCACCGGCGGCGGGACTGGAAAAACTGATAGAGTTTCAGTTCCGGCTGACCGGAATCCTCCTGCGGGAAAGTCGCCTGCCGGAAGTCCGGACCCTTCTGGCGGAGCTGGAAACGGAAATCAACGGTTATTCCGGAAAATCAAAGACCGCTTTTGCCGAAGAACTCGTCTGTGCGGACGGTATGGGTGCGGATTGGCGGA
>CAYWZD010000428.1:0-3907 GCA_964462755.1 uncultured Victivallales bacterium
GTTCATATATGAAACGGATCACCGGGGCAGACTTCAGAATCGTGGAAGACAAGGCTCCCGTCCCTTCCCCCGCAGTCCATGTGGGAAACACTTCATTCGCACGGAAAAACGGGGCGGATTCCGTAAAGCTCGCACCCGAGGAATGGATCGTCAGGAAAGTCGGCAAAGACCTGATTCTGGGCGGGGGCTATCCGCGCGGAACCCTTTACGGAGTCTATGATTTTCTGGAGAATTATGCGGGATGCCGCTGGTATGATCTCGTCACAACAAAAGTTCCTTCCAACCCGAATCTCACGCTTCCGGACTCGCTTGATGTCCGCCGGAAACCGTTCTTCCGTCTCCGCGCCCTCTACTGGGTCAACGCGATCCGTCCCGAATACTCGCTTTGGGCTGTGCGGAACCACTTCAATTCATTGATTGCGCACTCCGCCAAATACGGCTTCCGGGAACCGTTCGGCAGTCCGGGGTTTTCACATACCTACTACGAGTATTCCAGAAAATTCCCGGACGAATGTTTTTCCATGAATGCCTCCGGGAAACGCATCAGGGCGCAGAATCCGAGCGGTCCCGGACAGCTTTGCTTATCCAACCCGCTCACCTTGAAACTCTGCACAGAGAAACTGCTGAATTACATCCGGTCCGACCGGGAAAAGGCCGGGAAGACAAAAGAACCGGCGCCGGTTTATTATATGTTCTTCGCCAACGACAATTCCTCCTTCTGCCAGTGTCCGGAATGCCGTCGGGCGGTGGAAAAAATGGGCATGTCCGGCGTCACTCTGGACTTTGTCAACAAACTGGCGGACGCCGCGGCGAAGGAATATCCGGACGTCATTGTCGCCATGGACGCATACCAGAATACGCTGCCCCCGCCGAAGGTATCCATGACCGCCCGGAAAAACGTCATGGTGATCGTCGCCATGCTGGGAGTCGAGTGGAGACCCGACGGACGAGATGTCCTGCGTCCCATGTCCACAAAACAGAACCAGCTGTATGGACAGTATCTGGAAAGCTGGAAAAAAGTCTCCGCCCGTCTCGGAGTCTGGGATTATTTCCGCATGTTCGGACAGTCCTTTTCCGCCCCTGCGTCCGGGATCGGAACACGGGCGGAACTGTTCCGGAAATATCATGATCTCGGCATGGAATACATATTCGTCGAAGGGGAGATCTACCCCGGAATGACCGATCATTTTCTGGATTTGCGCAACTGGCTGACCGGGAAACTGATGGTCGATCCGCTGGCCGATGTTCCCGCCCTGACGGACGATTTCATGAACGGCGTCTACGGCAAGGCCGCACCCGTCATGAAGGAGTATCTCGTTTATCTGGAAAAACGCATGAAGGAGGAAAACGACAATCTGGCGACACGGCATCCGTCGAAGTGGGCCTATCTGGATGATGCATTCTACCGTCGTGCCAAAGAGCTTCTGGACAAGGCCGAATCGCTGGTGAAAAATGACCCGCGGGAACTGGCCCATGTCCGGCAGGAACGTTTTTTTCTGGACAGCTCCATGCTGAATATGATTGACAGCTATCCGAACAATCCGCTCGGGTTAAGCAAAAAGGAACTGACGGACCGGGTCATTCTCGGCGAACAGGCCTTCTGGGAAAAGTATCACGGAAAGGCCTACTGGACAGCCAACAGCCGGAAGCACACGGAAAAATACATCGCCATGCTGAACCGCCCTCCCCTTCCGAAAGAGTTTCAGGGGAAAACGGTGGTTTCGCATCTCTGCTGGTCGGACATTGCCACCCTTCAGAAAACCGTGGTGGACGACAAGGAGGCGGCGGGGGGCAGAGCGCTGGTCGTCCCGGTGTTCAACGGTCTGAACCCGGATACTTTCCACGACAGGGATTTCCAGTATGGGGTCTATGCGCCGACGCACAATCCGAAGCAGCTGATCAACAAAACAATACCGAAAAAAGATTTGCCGCAGGATGAAAAGTATCACATTCTCCATCTCGGGCGCACCCGCATTCCCGATCCCCAAACGTATTTATGGCTTCATTGGTCCTGGCACATCCAGCCGAAGCTCGGACATCTTTACGATCCGGCCGAAATGGAAACCGGTTTCGATATTTACGCCTCCCTGAAATTCGAAGGTCCCGCCTACGTGAAGGGGTCGCAGAAGAAGAACAATATTTTCCTTGACCGCATCATCGTGGTCCGTACCGCAAAATAATCTTTCTCCTTTGAGCAAACTCCGGTGCCGGGAATCCATTCCCGTGCCGGAGTTTGCTTTTCCTCCTTATATATAATAGAAAAGGCACGGAAAAAGCAGACATCTTTTGAAACGCTGATCCGTTCCGGCCGTCATGCTGTCACCTGATTCCATACCTCTGCAAGGAAAAAAAATACTTTTTTCCACAAATCGGGGTTGACATTTCTTTTATCAGAGATTATAATGTTGAACATAATAAACTTATTCCCTATGTCAGGAACAGGAAAAACGATATGAAATCACTCGGGGAACTTCAAACCGTCACACTGGCGGACGGCGTGGAAAACCGTTTGCTGGAATATATGCGGCAAGCCAGCCTGAATCCGGGAGACCCGCTCCCGAAAGAAGAAGAACTGTCGGCCCATCTCAATGTCAGCCGGCACATTGTAAGGGAGGGCGTCAGCCGTCTCAAGGCGCTGGGCCTGATCGAGTCCAGAAAGAAACGCGGCATGGTGATGAAACGTCCGAGCGCATTCACCGGGCTTCGAAAGCTGGCGGAGGCGGACCTTTTCAACCTCCGGGAACGCGAAGAATTCATGGAGCTCCGCGTGGCTCTCGAACTGGGCATGTGTGACTTTATTTTTGCCCGGAAAACCCCCGAAAAACTGGCGAACCTCCGGAAAGTGGCGGGTCTGCCGAACTCCTCGGTACAGAAGTTCACCACCGAAATCGACTTCCATACCTGCCTGATGGAGATCGGAGGAAATCAGATCGCCAGCCAGTTCCGCGAGATTCTGGCGAATGTTTTCAAGCCCGTGTATGAGGGAAAAGAGCGCATCAACAAGGCGCTCCGGACGCCCACCCACCATGAAATCTGCGACATTCTCGAACACGGCACTTTCGAGGAATTTCACGCCGTGATGCGGAAGCATTTCGAACCGTATCTTAGCAATCTCGGAACCGCGAAAAAAGGCGCCGGGTGAACGCCCCGCTTCTCCGATGGGGAATCCAGGTTTTCATGTAAGGACACATACGTTTTTTCCATCCGTGAAAATGGCAGGCATTTGAACCGATTGAGTTTTTTATAGTCTTTCTTTCAACTTTAAATCCAGGGAACATCTGTAAATGAAAAAAGTATTCAGCGCAACCGTTACTCCGCTTCACGAAGACGGAACCCTCGACAAGAAGGGACTCCGCAATCTCTTCGAACGCAATCTACGCCATGGAGTCAACGGCGTGTTCCTGCTCGGCTCCATGGGTGAATGGGGCAGTTTCGACGACGATTTCAAAGACGAACTGGTCAAGGAAAGCATCGGAATCATCGGAAAGAGAATGGAAGTGCTGGTCGGAATCAACGCCACCAGTCTTCCCCTGTCCCTCAAAACCATGGAGCGGTATTCCAGATATGACTTTGACAACTATGTATTCATGCTGCCCGGCCGGACCTCTTCGCTCGACCCGGTCAAGTCCATCCTGAAGGTGCTGGACGCCGCCGACCGGAACGTCTACTATTATCATTGCCCGCCGAATAACGGAGTCAATCTTTCGCTGGATGATTTTGCAAAAATCATGAAGCACCCGAACCTCAAGGGAATCAAGAACTCCGCGTCGAATATGTGGCTCCGGCGCGAACTCATCTACATGCGGAACGAAAAGAAACTCAAGACTCTGTTTCTCGAAGGCCAGGAATGGGCCGTCGACGAAGCCCTGATCGCGGGATACGACGGCATGCTCTGCGGGATGGGCGC
>CAYWZD010000429.1:0-3900 GCA_964462755.1 uncultured Victivallales bacterium
ACAGAGCGAGGAAACCTACCGCCGCTGGCTCGACGCCGGAGCGCACCGCTATCTCTTGCGGATCGAAACCAGCAATCCGGAATTCTACCGCAAACTTCATCCGGCGGACCATTCCTACGAGCAAAGAAAAAACTGTCTTGCCTTGCTCAAAAAAGTGGGTTTTATGACCGGCTCCGGCGTAATGATCGGAGTCCCCGGACAGACCGTCGACGACCTCGTCTCCGATCTTCTGTTCTTCCGCGAACAGGACCTCGACATGGTCGGAATGGGACCGTATATCGTCCACGACGACACCCCGCTCGCGAAACAGTTCCCGGACTTCGCCGCGCACACGGAAGACCAGCTCGTCATGGCGCTGAAAATGATCGCCGTCACCCGCATTTTCCTGAAGGACGTCAACATCGCCTCCACCACGGCGCTTCAGGCGCTCCGCGACGACGGCCGCGAGGCGGGTCTTCTCGCCGGAGGCAACGTCATCATGCCCAACATCACGGAGACGAGTTTCCGAAACTCCTATCAGCTCTACCGTGGCAAGCCCGGCCTCAAGGACGCCCCCGAAAATGGAATGACCACCCTGCGGAAGAAAATCGAGGCAATCGGTGAAACCATCGCCTTCGGAGAGTGGGGCGACTCCCCGCACTTCCGGAACAAATCCCGCTGACGGATTTCAGCTCAGGCGCAAGGTTTCCCATTCGCGTTCGAGGACGGCTTCCGAACATTTGACCAGCGGTTTCATTTCGGGCGCGTATGCGGCAATCCGCGCCTCTTCCAGAAGCAGAAGAAACCCGAGAAGTCCCGGCGAATTCTCCACCCCTTTCATCATTTCCTCCGCCATGCGGAATTTGCGGACGAACCGGTCCAGCGGTTCCCCTTTCGAAATGTCTTTTCCGGGCGCATCGAAAGCACGGCGCAGACGGATCAGAAGGGCCTTCAGATACCGTTCCGAACGGAGGAAAAGTTCCCCTGTCCGCAGAAATCCCGGACGGAAAAACAGCGACAGTTCCGCTTCCGCGTCCAGTCGCGTTTCCAAGTCCGGATGAAGACGTCCATTGGCTTTTTTGACTTCCATCAGAAGCGGATGAATTCTTTCGAGTTCGTCAAACCATTTTCTCGCACAGTCCGCCACGGTATCGCGTGACTCTTCGGTTCTGAGTTCGAACTCGGCACGGTTCCGGAGGCTCCACAGATCCCCGCCGAGCGCTTCCGTTGCGGCATTGTCCAGAATATCGTCCCGCCAGTCAGGATAATGAAGGAAAAATTCCAGTTCCATGGCATGTCCCGGCTTGAACGAGTTTTTGACAGGCTTGAGAATCTGAGGCAGACGCAGACGCCAGAGTTTCAGAACAGCTTTCGCATGGTGTGCGCGAGCCTCGGATTCCTCCAGAAAAAGTTCGCGCCCGATGTTTTCCCCTTCGTCGGTTAGCGCGGGATAGGCGCGGACCGGATTTTTCGCCGACAGCGGAAGAGTCAGCGGCAGTTCCTCGTCGCCCGGCCAGGAATCCGGCGCGGCGGCATGGAATTTCCGGACAGTCGGCAAAGCGTGGCTCAGCCTCGAATCCTTCAGGCTTTCCTCCGGGAACGAACGGTGTATTTTCGCACGTCCGCACTCATCGACAACCGCCAGTTTCATCGTCAGATATTCTGGCAATTCGATTTCATCGAAAACGTCCGACTCGGGCGCTTCCCCCCGGTATTGTTCCAGAAAGTCAGACAGGGATTCCGCAAGGCTCCGCCCTGTGAAAATTCCACCGTCGCGGTATTCCGCCATAAAAGCCTGCTGGACCTCTTCCAGCGGCATGTATTTTTTCCGCAGATTCTTCGGAAGCGAACGCAGAAGGAATCCGATCTTCTCTTCCAGATACCCCGGCACGAGATACTCCGGAAGATACGGATTCAGGAGATTCAAAAATTCCTGTTTGACCTCCATCGTGACGCCGTCGTTTTCCTCGCCGGGTTCAAAAACATAATGGAGCGGGAAACGGATGCCGGAGCAGGTGAGGAAATCCGGATAATCCGCCTCATGAAGTTCGTCGAAGGGAACCAGCACGATATCGTCCGGCTCGGGCGAATAATCCTTATGGTTGCGGAGAAAATCCTCTTTGAGCGCATTGAGCGAATGGACATTCCGGGGAAGAACTTCATCAAAATGGGCGTAAACGGCTTGTGTGTCCAGAACAGCATCCGGACGCCTCATTTTCGTCTCCATGGCCTGGAGACTGTTGAAGAGATCGTTGAAGCCGTCCACCCAGGAACCGGGAAGGCGGACCAGCCCCGCCGCCAGACCTTCGCGGATGAATACGGAGCGGGTTTCGTCGGGGCGGACCTTCGCATAGTGACAGCGGCGTCCGGGATGAATCAGAAGCTGTCCGGCGGTGACTTTCTCCCGTGCGTAAACAAACCCGCTGTCGGAATCCCAATGAATGAGATCGTAGCTTTTCGAACACAGATGGGGCGCGACCGCTTCCAGCCACTGAGGCTGTATGACGGCATTGGTCCGCGCAAACACGCGACTGGTCTCCACCAGGGCGAAGAAGAGAACCCATTGAGGAGGTTTCTTCATCTTCGCGAGCGCGGAACCGGGAAAGAGGGAGAACTTTTTCCCCTGCATGTCGGAATAGAGTTTCACTTCGGAATCGAAACATCCGAGCTGACGCGGCAGGGCGCTCATCAGCGCCTTGTGCACGGCGTCGGCGCAGAGACGTTCCATGTCAATGGTCCGGGCGCAATTCCAGTGATTTTCATCGCAGATTTCGCGGAGGTCGTCCATCAGGTTGCGCCACTCGCGGAGACGCCGGTAATTCATGAAATTCTTGCGGGCAAAGTTCCGGAGCGACTGATTGGAAGAACGGTCTTTCAGCAATTTCTCAATTGCGTCGTGAAGGATCAGGATGCCGATGAAGTCCGAATCCGCACAGAAAAATGTCCGGTGCGCCCGGTCGGCGGCATCGGCGGAATCGAATGGACGTTCCCTCGGGTCGGGAATGCTCAAATAGGCGGCAATCGCCACGATTTCCGGCAGGACTTTATGATGTTCGGCGCTCATCAGCATTTTGGCGAGGTGCGGATCGAGCGGAATTTCCGCCATCTTCCAGCCCGCACGGGTGAGCTGTCCGTGTTCATCGAGCGCAAGAAGATCTTCGAGCATCTGGCGTCCCTCCCGGATCAGCTGGGGAGACGGCGGATCGATCAGGGGAAACTGTTCGATGGAACCCAGCCGGAGCGCGGCCATCTGAAGAAGAACCCCGGCAAGAGAAGAACGCTGGATTTCAGGCGGCGTAAATTCGGAGAATTCGTTGAAAACCTCCTCCGAATAGAGATGCACGCAGACACCGTCGCGGACACGTCCGCAACGGCCCCGGCGCTGACGCGCGCTGGCTTTGGAAACGGGCTCGATCCGGAGTTCCTGAATGCGGGTCCGGGGATTGTAGCGGCTGAGGCGGACCTGTCCGGAGTCGATCACGAAACGGATGCCCGGAATCGTGAGGGACGTTTCCGCCACGTTGGTGGACAGAATGATCCGGCGGCGGGGTCCGGGATGAAAAACCTTCTGCTGGTCCGCGGCGGAGAGACGCCCGAAAAGAGGCAGCAGTTCCGTATGAAGAAGACGGCGGCCGTCCAACACTTCCGTACAGTCTCGGATTTCGCGTTCGCCGGGAAGGAAAATGAGAATGTCGCCGCGATTGTCGAGATCGGAAAGGAATTCGACGCCCCGGGCCACGCTTTCGGTGAGTTCTTCGTCCTCGCCCGTCTCCAGATAATAATCCTCCACGGGAAACATGCGTCCCTCGACCTCCACCACCGGCGCATTGAAAAAGAATTCGGAGATGCGCGCGGCGTCAAGTGTAGCCGAGGAAATGACAACTTTGAGGTTCTTGCGGCGTGCAAGGAGACGGCGCACGT
>CAYWZD010000430.1:0-3899 GCA_964462755.1 uncultured Victivallales bacterium
ATCGTTCATCTTGCCTCCGGTTTTATGCCCAGAGTTTAAGATGAACCTTCTACCGTTTTTTTCATCCCCTTCGATTTAAATACTTTTGAAATCACCTCTATGACATGGTAATTATATGTATGGGGGAATAAAGCGCCTTTCCAGCATCCAGGCGGTTTTCTTTCATGGCATTGATCAGCAAGCCAGTTCCCATGGCGGCAATTTTATCCAATTCGATTCCGTAAACGATCTGTTTTCTGACCGGATAACGCAACTGTGCCAGTATATTGGAAGCGATCACCATTCCCGGCAGTTTTTCCGGAGGCAGTGTGATTGCCAGACGCGAAGAAAGGGCCAGCGCGATAATGTCATCCAGACAGATCAGCCAGTCATACCGCTCTCCATCCGGCATGGCGGCGATCTTCTCCGCAAGCAATTCAGCATCTTCCGCCGTTTTTGCCGTGCAAACAGCATAACTGTTGTCATAACTTCCGGAGATACTGTCGAGGATGCTCGGCTGACAGATCAGGAGCGGCCTCTGTGGCTTTTCCACACGCAATCTTTGTTTGACCCGACCCATCAGACTGGCATAGTCCAGGAAGGCCCCGTTTTTGGCAATTCCCCCCGGAGCTCCTACGAAAACCAGCGGGATATTTGCACTGCGGATATAGTCCAGGGATTCCTGATTGAAATCATCCATATGAATCAATCCCTGGAGTGCATGATTTTCCAGACTTCTGCGCAGTCCCGGAAAGTCATCCACATGAAAAAGAATGCCGTCCTTGTCTGCCTCTCCTTGATACCGGAACGGGCGGATCATACAGCCATTTTCGATCAGTTTCATTTCCAACGCTGTCAGAAGACAGCTGTAATAGAGACTGTTTTCCGTATGACGCAGGGCGATCCCGATCGTCCGCCCGGCATGTCCGTCCGCATTCGGATCAACCACGAAAACGCCCACTTTGTCACGGACTTCCACCACACCGTCAGACTTCAGCTCGTTGATCGCCTGACTGATTGTGGCGGTGCCGAATTTAAACGTTTTGCGCAGAAAATCCTGGGGCGGAAGACGATCTCCCTGTTTCATCTGCTGATCTCTGATATATCGCACAAGAAGTGATTTCGCCTGCTCGGTTTTTCGCTCCATCATTTTGGTATCCTTTTATTGAAAACAGAAAACTGTTTACAGTATATTATACATGGAAACTTATCTTTGTCAAGGGGAAAAATATGAAAAAAAACATTTTTCCATAACTGAAGACAGCGCAAGGGCAGGGAATGAGATGACAAAGAAAACAGATATGAAAGAAGTGGAATAATCAGGAACTATTCGAGACTACGCAGGGAATGTCCGATACAACAGGACGACGTGCATGCCAGGAAAAATATGGGTGTGATCTTTACGGAAATGTCGAGGAGCGGATGTTTTTCAATAAAATAAAATCTTGTCAGGACCTCCATTGCCAACCTTTTTATCAGGCAACCGGGATCATGGGACGTAAAAAAAGTCGATTATTTTTGCTTTTCTCCCTTGACACCGTCATTTTTGAGACTAACGTAGTAAAAAGAGCTCGGACAAAAGGAGAGTTTGTCCGGCAATGGAAAGACGGAAATGGAACCCGGAGGGACTGCAAGATGGAATCCGCCAACGCCGCATTTGAAAAGAGGTATTTTTTTTCCTTGATCGAATTAATGTTGGTTACCTCCGTGATTCTGATCCTGGGAACTTTGTCGGTTTCTTCCGTCGTCAATTCCCGCCGACAGGCGCGTCAGGCGTATTGCTCGAATAATCTGCGGCAGCTGGCCCTTGCATTCCAGATGTATCAGCAGGACTATAAGCATTTTCCCGTTCAGGAACGGTTCCTGGATGATTTCCGTCCGGTATACACGTATATCAAGTCTCTGAACGCATTTACCTGTCCCGGGAATCCGAGTACGGTCAGCAAAATTTCCAAGGAATCCTCGCTGGTCGGCGGAACGGATTATGTCTTCTGGACGGGACAACTGGCAACGGATCTGCCGGTTACATCTTCAACGGATTCCGGATCAGATTCCGGAGATTCCGACGGATGCAACTGCAACAGCAATGTGTGCACATGCGGCAAGGGCAACGGCAATGGAAATAACGGCGGCAACGGAAACGGCAACAACAAAAACGGCAGCGGGAACAGCAACGGCAAAGGCAACGGTAACGGCAGTGGAAATTGCGGCAATGGCAATGGAAATAACGGCAACAACGGGAACGGAAATGGAAACGGCAACGGAAATACAGGAAGTTCCGGCTCAGGATCGTCAACGACAACTTCCGGATTTTTTGCCTATGGCGCAGATGTTTCCGACTCCAAGTTCCAGCGGACTCTGGCGGACAAACTTACACGTCCTGTGATTTATGACAAATGCGGTCCGGCGCACGGCAATTACATCAACCTCTGCGATCTGCGCGACGCCAGTGTTTCTTCCAGACGCGACATGTGCGATCTGTGGGTTCTGAACTCTTCCAAAGAGCTGATTGTGGATTCCACCGATCCTTTCCCGAAATAATTCCTGTTTTCAGTCTTTTGCGCAAATCTGTCCCGGAGCATCGCGTTCCGGGATTTTTTTTCTCCGCGAAATCTCTGTTTCTCCGGTTTACTTTCAGGCGGTGGCGTGCTATTGTACCGGTTCAGGATAACAACCCATTCGGATGAAAGGAACGGACAGCATGTATATCGGCAGAATCGTGGCGGCGGGAATGACCCGGAACGGAAAAATCGCGGCGGCTTACAGGGTATCCTCCCGCTCGTTTCCCAATCGTTCCGCGCGGCTGACCGGCGAGACTGTCTCCATCATGCCCCGCGCGGGATTTGAAGGCGACCTGGCGAAAAACCCTTATATTGCATACAATGCGGTGCGTCTCAGCGGAAAAATCGCGCTGGTCACCAACGGTTCCCAGACCGATCCGATCATCGAAAAAATCATCGCCGGGATGAATCTTCGCGACGCTTTCGCGCTTCCCCTGCTAGCCATGGATTATGAAAAGGACTCCCTCAATACGCCCCGGATCGCGGCCGCCGTCGACGCGGAAAAGAAAGTCTGCATGCTGGGAATCGTCCGGCATGACGCGCTTCTGGTCCGCGAGTTCCCGCTGGTCCCCGGAAAAATCTATTATCTTTCCACTTACGAGAAGAATGTCCCGTGCCGGAACCATTGCGACGACGCCTTCGAAGCCGCTTCCGCCGCGGAAGTCTGCTCCTATATGATCTCCGGCGGTGAATTCGCCTCCTTCGAGAAGCCGGTGACCGCCGCTTCCGCGCTCTGGAACGGCTCCTCCTATGAGCTGGCCGTCTGCGACGCCGAAGTTCAGGCGTAAGGAACTGTCTCAAGATGTCTTCCCCGATTGCTTCACTGAATCCTCAGCAGAGAGAGGCCGCCACCACCATCGAAGGTCCCGTTCTGGTTCTGGCCGGAGCCGGCACCGGAAAAACGAAGGTCATCACCTGCCGCATCGCCTACATGATCGAGCAGGGGATTCCGCCTTCCTCCATCCTCGGCGTGACCTTCACCAACAAAGCCGCGCGGGAAATGCGGGAACGTCTGGACCGGATGGTCGAATCCGAGCTCTCCAAACAGGTGACGCTCGGAACGTTTCATTCGTTCTGCGCCCGCGTCCTCCATCGCTACATCCAGCTGGCCGGACACTACAACGCGTCGTTCAGCATCGCGGACGACTCCGACCAGACAAGTCTGGTGCGTCAGGCCGCCGCAGAACTGGGCTACGCCAAGGATGAAATCGACACCCGTTCCGCGCTCTCCTACATCAGCCGGAAGAAAAATTCGCTCCAGTGGCCGGAGGATGCTCTGGCGGAGGACGGGAACAGCTATTCGGACGACGTTCACTTCGCCCGGATTTACGAACGCTACCAGCAGATGCTCGAACTCCA
>CAYWZD010000431.1:0-3898 GCA_964462755.1 uncultured Victivallales bacterium
CGGCTTTCCACCTGGTGTGTCCGCACACGATGACGTGGTCTTTGTCGACCACAATGGGTGACCGCCAGCCAAATTCCGAAATGGATTTTGCCACGGCATCGACCGCATCGTCGTTGAATCGAGGATTTTTCTCGTATGGATGGACATCCGCGATTTTCATGTTTACAATTTGCATAAAAGTCCTTTGATTTGAGGTTAAAATGAGATTGCGACTCGTTTTATCGGCTTGCAACCAACTTTCGTTAGGCTGCCGACTCCTTCCGCCGCCCTCAGGAGGCAATCCCCTTCGGGGGAACCGCTCGATTTTCCATTTTCGAGGCCCGATTTTCGAGGAGCGTGCTATTTTGGTCGATTTTCGACCATCGCCCTTGTGCGGGGACGGCTCTCATCGGGCGTATGCGATGACGCAACGCCCAGCGATGGCGTTCTCTCGCGTCCTGTCGCGTGATAACGCGCAAGCCCAAGCGACTACTGCGTCAGCGTCCGTGTGCGTCAGCGGGGGCTTTCTTCGCGTTCCGGCCAAGCACACGGTATGAGTGGAGCAGGTTCTGACTGCGCGTCACCCATTCCAGATTGGCGGCGCGGTTGTCATACTTGTCGCCATTGATATGATTGACCTCCGCACCCTCGAACCATGTGTCCGCATGCCACGCCATTGCCACGAGGCGGTGGACATAGTGGTTCACGCCGCCGATTTTGACATCGATGTAATGCTCACGCCCGTTCGTGATGCGGAGTCGCGGTTCCAATACCTTGCCCGGCAGTATTTTTCGGTAGGTCTTGAATCCGATATGCGCCCGGACGCTTCGTGCCTTGCTCCGGATGAGACCGGTGTCGGAGGCCTCATAGAGCGGCAGGTCGGGTATACTGCGCCATGTCACAGGTGAAATCTATGCTTTGAGGTGTGCTCTTCAAAGCGTTCCAGAGGATTATCTTCTGCTGGAATCCTCCAATTGTTACCTTGGATGAGCTGGCGTCGGTCATGCCCGCAGTTCACATCGTTCCATGAGCATTCCCAGAGGCCATCAGCCATTTCTGCATCATCGAATTTGCCCCATGTACCAAGCGCCTCGATGGCACGTTTGCAGGTGTTTTTCCATCCATCGGCTTGGTCATATTCATTGATTTGCCGGGCAACAAATTGCCAGTATGGAATAAAGGCCGTAGAGAGCAGATGATGAATGGCTTCGAGTGTAAAGAAATCGCCGCAAGCCAATGCGTGATATGGATTACAGATAAACTCATAGTCATCGTCGCGCCGACCGATTTCGAGATCGATGGCGCAGATAATTCTCCGCCGGAGTCCTGCTTTGCGGCAAAGACCGGTAAACAATTCATCGATTAACGAATTGCAGTCGCGCAGATCGGATTCCATTTCAAAGCTCCATGCGCCGAATCTTTCAAAGAGTTTGACGTGAATGCCGAGTTCTTTCTCGCCATCAATAAACAGTGGAACAAAAAAGGTGATGGGATAAAATCCCGATTCAGTAAGGTTCTTGGGTGACATCATAGTCTCCTAAAAAGTTTTGGGTTGCTTCCGCAGAAGTGCCGCACCGAAAAAGAGTGTTCGGAACTTCGCGCACGATTATACATACACAGGGGCAAAAAACACACACATACATACCCTCTCTCCTAACCTATATATATTTATGTGTTGTTGTTGATTATTAACATTTTAAAGGTTCGGAAAAAGTTCGGAAAAAGTTCCGAACCCTCCGAACTTCGAGGCCATCTGGTTCGGAAAATCAGCCCTTTTTTCCGAACTTTTCCGAACTTCATGGACGTTTTTTCCGAACCCGTTCCAAATCCGGCGGCGGATTTAAAACGGTGTAACGCCCGTCAGCGTTTCTTGCGATCCACTGTCTGGCTTCCAGCTCCATGAGAAGATCCTGCCGTTGCTTGGCGGTTGTTCCGCTTCCGCTTGCTGAGCGGGATATATCCCTTGTCAGCACTCCATCGCCATGATTGGAATCACGGATGATGGTGAACAGGCGTTTCAGTTGCTTTTCAACGATTCTGCTGTTCCCGACGCTTTCAACGATGCCTGACAGGACGCGTTCCGCATTTGCAAAGAACCACAAGACCAGCAATGTCGCCCGGTGACGGGTGTCATCGGTGATGATTACCTCTTCGCCCTGCGTCCGGATATCTCCGGTGACTGAAAGCATTACGACAAATCGCGGATAATACTCATTGCACAGACGCCGCCATGACGGAACGAATCTCTGGTCGCATCTGCCGATGAACGTCTGCTGCAAGTCATCCGAATACCCGTCCTCAAACTCGACAATTCCCCGCTTCCGGAGAAATGGCTGGATTGCCAATTCCATGCGACGCAGGACGGCAATGCTGTCAAAGTTTTTCGGATTTCCGTAGAATTCCGGCATCTTGGCGATAAGGAATCGTCCGACAAACCCGGTTTCGACATCAATGATATCCACCTTTTCATTGAATACGTTCGGTTGAATATTCGCGATGATGTTTGGCGCGCAGTAGACGGCGGAGCGAGACGAACCGGCTCGACCGCGATCTGAAAAGTTTTCGTCAAAATATCCCATGCCGAATACTTGTGTCAGAAACTCCGCAGCCCGGCTTTGCCAGCAGTCTTTATCAAGCCAGCTTGACATTTCCGAGATACTCAGAAGCGCATTGGGCTTGTGGCTCAACACCCCGGCGATACCAGCGGCTGAACCGGATGTTCCTAAATTCCAGTCGGGAACGATATTGCCTTTGTCCACATGATAGATGTCGGGATTGCGCATGTGGGAAAATTTACCAATCAAACCGCCGATGTCCTTCCCGCACGCCGAAGGAGCGACGAGCATCGCATACGCGTTGCAAAGCTGACCTCCGCTGGTGTTGATTTTCATTCTTGCTCGATCATGCCCGACGAGAGCTACGCCGCCGAGATTGCCGCCGTATCGCTTTTGCAACTCCTCGTCCGACGCCTCTCCGCTCAAGCAACATGCGGCGGTGACAATTGCTTTAAGCAATGCGCCCTCCAATGGAAGCGGAGGACGCGATACAGAGGCATAAATTTCGGTCAGCTCTCCAAGAAACGTTCCGTCAAGGCAATTCATAACATCTTCATTTGTCACGTTTCGCCATGGCTGGATTATTTCCGGTTCTGGAGGCACAATGATGGATGATGACGCAACAGATTCCTGCTGGCCATGCTGATTCATAATTCCGCCGATGTCCACCGATGGCAGATTCGCGTCATCCCTGCGGTCATAGCATCCCGGTTCACGCATGACGCGGAACTTGCGCCAGTCGTTGCCGAGACAATGGTCGTGCAGACAGCGGAATCCGATTGCGCCCTCCGGCGTTTCCGTCAGCGTTGCGGATTTATTATCATGCTCCGGATTAAACGGGCAGATATTGAAAATCCACTTGCGGCCGCCTTTGTAAGACTGCGGTTGTCCTGCGTCCGGCGCATACTTCGCAATCCATTCGTCAATGTCGAAACCGGGTGATTCCTGATAGGAGGTCACGACCGATTCGACATGTGCTGGCGGCGTTTTTGACGATCCATCACCAATTCGCTGAAGTAGTTCGGTCGGAACGATTTCAACAGACTCCGGCACTTCAAGGATTTTCGCCATGCGGTGCGGACGCGCCGGGATGGAATCGCCTTTGCAGTTCATCGTGCCGGGAATACGCCAGATACGCGCCGGATTGTACACTGTCAAATCCACTTTGACCGCGTCCGACGAGGCTTTTGCAATTTCCGTCACTGCCTGTTGCACCACTCCGCCGTCATCCGCAGGGAGGTCGATACGGTAGGTCATCTGCGCTCCGTTGCCGGAATCCAGCATGACCGGCATCGGCCAGCCAAGGGATGTGAGTCCGTCACGGATTTCACGGGCTTTCGCCAGCGCGGCTTCATGTTCGGCGT
>CAYWZD010000432.1:0-3891 GCA_964462755.1 uncultured Victivallales bacterium
CGTTTCCGTATGTCAGCTTCTTCAACTTCGGGAAAACCCTCCAGACGCGGGAACCAATCCGGGCGAAACTCTGGAAAGGAATGTTTCCGTCCCTGCTGCTGATGGTGCCGATCTTTCTGGGCGAGCTGGTGCTTGGAATCGTCCTTGCCATGATCGCGTGCGTTTTCCGCGGACAGATGACGGACAAGCTCATCCTATGCTTTTCCGTGGCGGGAATGAGCATCAGCTATCTGGCGCTGATCATCTTCGGACAGTGGTTCTTCGGGTATTACCTGAACCTTTTCCCGGTCTGGGGATGGGGAGACATCCGTTACCTGATTCTTCCCGTGGCCATCGGAATCGTCAGCGGAACCGGGGGCGGAGTCCGCTTCTACCGGACGGTCTTTCTGGATGAAATGAACCGGGAATATCTGCGGACCGCCGTTGCAAAAGGAGTGTCTCCGGCAGGCGTCTACTTCAAACATCTCCTGAAGAACGCGCTGATTCCGGTCATCACCCGGGCATCGACGGTGCTTCCGTTCCTGTTCACGGGCAGTCTTCTGCTGGAAACCTTCTTCGGGATACCGGGTCTCGGATACGAAGGAGTCAACGCCCTCAACGACGCGGACCTTCCAATGCTGAAGGCGCTGGTGATTCTCAGCGCCCTGCTGTTTGTGGGAATCAATCTGCTGACCGACCTCGCCTACGCATGGGCCGATCCGCGGGTCCGTCCTGACGCTCAAGCCTGAGCGGAGTCACATAAAAAACGGGGAAAAGGAAACCTGTTGAAGGTGTCTCCTTTTCCCCGAATGTTTTCAGAGATTCCTCTGAAGAAGGATTTTACTTAACCCCGTCCTGGATCTGCTTGAAAGCAGCCACAAATCCGGGAGAGGTGAGACTGACGTGGTCCTTGTCTGGATAAGTGGTAATGTTTTTCTTGCCGGGGACGCTGTTGAAGGCGGCGTAAACGGAAGTCGGCACACAGGTGCGGTCCACAAGGCCGACGGTAAA
The DNA here is from genome assembly GCA_964462755.1 of uncultured Victivallales bacterium. GTDB lineage: Bacteria > Verrucomicrobiota > Lentisphaeria > Victivallales > UBA1829 > SIG94. The sequence goes on from CAYWZD010000432.1 coordinate 991, forward strand.
ATAGGCATCCGCCTTGATGCGTTTCGCAAAGAACGCGCAGTCGAAGTAGGGAGCGGCCTTCACGATCGTCTCATCGACAGGCTTGCCGTCCTTGAGGGCAATCAGGCGCGGCCAGCCGGATTCACGTCCGGCAAAGATTCCCCCATGATCGCAAAGGGCGGGGACGGAGGCGAACATCAGGGTGACCTGCGGGTCCATTCCCGCGGCAACGATCGACTGGGCGCCGCCCTGGCTGGAACCTGAAACGATCAGATTCTTGCCGTCCCATTCGGGAAGGGTCTTGACAAAATCCAGAGCCCGCTGAACGCGGAGGAACATATTCCGGAAATAGAACTGCTCGCGGCTGCCGGCATTTCTGCGCGAATATCCGGAAAGTTCCTTCTTGGAAAGCTCCGCATAAAATTGGGGATTCTGTCCATTGGCGATTCCATGCGCATTCACATCAAACGTGATGGCGTTCGGATAGAACTGCTTATGGGAGGAACGCACGCCCGCGCCATGATAGAAAACAATCGCGGGAAGACTTTTCGGCTTGGCTCCGACAGGAATCACCAGATACCCGGAAACCGGGGTTCCGCCGATGCTGTTGATCTTGACGTCCCAGCACTGGAAACTGTCCTTATGATTTTTCGGCACTTCAACTTTTTCAAGCTTCGGATTGAGCGGAATCTTGGCCAGCTCGGCCTTGCCGTCATCCCAGAATTTCTGGAAGTCGGCCGGCTCTGCAAAACCGGGCTTGATCGTTGCGGGATCGGCAATCACCCCCACCTGAGAGGCAACATTGAAGCTTTTTTTCCCCACTTCCATTTTCATGATCTTCCCCTCCGGCGACAGTGCCGCGGATTCAATGCGCAGAGATCCGGGAGAGGTCAGTTTCACCTGAAACTTGGCAGGTTCCTCCTTGGTGGTGAAAAGCTCCATCTGCTTTTTCCCGTCGTCGGTATAAAGATAATATCCCATTTTCTGACCGGCCGCAGGTTTGCCGTCCTTGAGGAACTGGATCGTGAATGTCACGGTATCGCCCGTCTTATAAATTCCGTCTTTTTTGTCAATGGACAGAAGGACTTCATACGGCTTCACTTCGGCTTTCTTTGCGGCAACCGCGGGATTCGCCTTCTTCGCGGGAGCCGGGGCGGGCGCGGTCTTGTTAACGGGCTCCGCTTTCTTCGCGGGGGCTTCCTTCTTCACCTCAGGCTTGGCGGGCTCCGCTTTCTTCTGTTCCGTGAAAAGAGAACAGGAAACAAGCGAGGCAGACAGTGCGACCGCTCCGAAGAGCACAAAAACACGACCGATACTTTTTCTCATTTGAAGGGACCCTCTCCTAACACAATATTTACAGGATTCGGAGAAAATAGCATTCATGAAAGATTTTTTCAAATTTCTCACGCGCGAAAATCGATTAAAATCACAAAAAAGAGGAGAGTGAACAATTCGGCAAGTTCCTCGCAGGCGCCGATGGTGTCGCCGGTGGCTCCGCCGATGATCCGCTTTGTAATAAGGCTCCAGAGGAAACTCCAGACAAGGAGCAGAACAGGAAGCAGAAGGATACCGGGACGAAGCCCCGCACAGGCCGCGCAGAGAAACGGCAGGGCCGTCGCCAGCAGGAAACCGGTCATGCTCTTACGCTCGAACATCAGTTTCCCGAGTCCGTCCGTCCGCGCATAACGGCTGAAGAAAATGTGCTGGACCATGGAACAGCGTCCGTTCAGGATCATCAGAGGCACGGCCCAGAGGATGGACAGGGGCGCCACGGAAAGGAGCGAAAGAACGGCGGAGAATTTCAGGAGAAAAAGCGATGCGATTGCCAGAACGCCCATGGTACCGATGCGGCTGTCGCGCATGATTTCCAGTTTGCGGATGCGGTCGCGTCCGCTCAGGAACCCGTCCGCGGTATCGGCCAGACCGTCGAGGTGAAATCCCTTGGTCAGAATTTCGGGGGCGACCGTTAAGACAGCTCCCGCCAGAAACGGCGGCAGGAAAACCATGCATCCCCGTGCAACGCCCCAGAAAATCACAGCGAACAGCAACCCCGCCAGCGGGAAATAAAACGGGGCGCGCGCCAGTTCCTTTTCCGAGGGGACGAACTTCCCGAGCGGGATGCAGCTGAGCAGGGAAACGGCGGCAAGAAAACTTCTCATGGCATGTCTCCGCGTGAAACATTCGCCGACTGGAAGGTCGCCATTTCCTTCAGGATGGCCGCCGCGGCGTCAAGCAGATGCATGGAAAGTGCGGCGCCGGTGCCCTCGCCCAGCCTCATGCCGAGGTCAAGCAGCGGGGTTTTTCCGAGGATGTCCGTCATGGCGGGATGTCCGGGTTCCGCACTGCGGTGGGCCAGAATCATATAGTGAGCCGAATCAGGCGCAAGCGAAGCCGCGATCAATGCGCCCGCGGTCGAGATGAAACCATCCACCACCACGGGACGGCGCAGAGACGCGGCGCCGAGGATCAGCCCCGCAATCCCGCCGATTTCCAGTCCCCCGACCTTGGCAAGAACGTCCAGCGGATTGTTGCGGTCGGGCACATTCAGACGGATTCCCTGTTCGATGATCCGGGCTTTCCGCGCCACCTTGTCCGGGGTCAAACCCGCACCCGCGCCCACCAGAGGAGACAGGGGCTGTCCGGAAAGGATGGAAATGATCGCACTGCTCGGGGACGTGTTTCCGATCCCCATGTCGCCAGTGCCGAAGACATCCGTTTCGGACGCAAGGACAAGCGCGACGCCAATACCGTTTTCCAGCGACATCACCGCTTCCTCGCGGGTCATTGCGGGCCCCCTCGCGAAATTGCGGGTTCCGGGACGCACTTTCCTGTGAAGAATTTTGTCCCCGAGTCCGGAGAGATCGGATTCCACGCCGAGATCGACCACGGTCACTTTCGCGCCCGCGTTCCGGGCAAGGACAT
>CAYWZD010000433.1:0-3887 GCA_964462755.1 uncultured Victivallales bacterium
TCACGAAGTCCGTTCCCAAGGAACTGATCCCGATTGTGGACAAGCCGGTGATTCAGTATGTGGTGGAGGAGGCGATTGCTTCCGGCGCCGATGAAATCCTGATCGTCATCTCCTCCGGCAAGGAAGCGATCTGCCGTCACTTCAACCCGGAATTTGAACTGGAACAGCGGCTGGATGCATCGTGCAAAACCGCCCTTCTGGAAGAATTGCGGTCCATCGGACGCGGGGCGTCCATCCATTATATCTATCAGAAGGAGCTGGACGGTCTGGGCGGGGCTCTCCGCTACGCCCGGAACTTTGTCGGAAACGAACCTTTCGCGGTTCTTCTGGGTGACAACGTGACCTCCGGGGAGCGTCCCGTGCTTTCGGAACTTCTGGACGTCTACCGTGAAACGAAGTCCTCCGTGGTGGCGGTCGAGGAAGTGCCGATGGAGAAGGTCCACCGTTACGGCGTGATCGACGGCACGACGGAAGACCGTTATCTGTACCGTCTCCGCGACCTGATCGAGAAACCTGCCCCTTCTGCCGCGCCGAGCAATCTGGCGATCGCCTCGCGTTATGTGTTCACCCCCGCGATCTTCGAGGAGCTGGAACAGACTCCGCGCGGAAAGAACAATGAAATCCAGCTCACGGACGCCATGCGCCGTCTGGTGAAACGCGAAGAAATGTATGCGGTCAAGGTGCGCGGAAAACGTCACGACGCGGGCGACAAGCTTTCCTTCCTGCTGACCACGCTGGAATTTGCGCTGAAACGTCCGGAATACCGTGGCGTCCTGCTGGATTTCATGCGCAAGGAATCAACCCGCTGAGAGCGGGGATTTTCTTATTCCGGGAGCCGTCCGTCGAGCGAGATGCGCTGTCCTTCCCAGACCATCGTATTTCTGCCGTGCGGCGGACATCCGCAGCTTTCCCCGATGTAGAGTTCTGGCGGAATCAGTTCAGGCGGTTTGCGGAAGGAATGGTCTCCGCCGTCGATCTTTTCAAACAGCATTTCCACGGCGCGCGAGGCGACCGCGGAGGCCGGAAAAACTACTGTCGTGAGCGGACAGGGGGTGACTTCCGCCAGAGGAGCGCCGTCGAAACCGATGATGGCGACATCTTCCGGAACCCGCCAACCCTGCCGGATCACGAACTTCATGAATTTCGCGGCCAGCAGATCGTTGGTGACGGTCCATGCGCGGACATTCTGTTTTTCCACCAGCTGTTTCAGTTCCGAGGCGAAAGACTTGTTTTCCGTGACTTCAAGAATATGCGGATGCGCGTTCCCGATGGCGTCCAGATACCCTTTGTGCTGGAGCGGCACCACGGATAGCTTCGGGCAGAGCATGCCGATTTCCGTGTGGCCATGTCCTTTCAGGTGTTCCACCGCGAGCTGGAAAGAGTGTCGCAGATCGACCCGCAGTTCGTATTGTCCGGGGTAGGGCGACATGCTGACGACCGGTGCGCGCATGTTGAATTTGTGGACGTCGTTGAGGGCGTATGCCGCGATGATGCCGTCCACTCCCGAGGAATCCATGTCCAGAATCGCCTCCATTTCGTCGGCCGCGTCGACCGGCAGCACGACGGAGGACGAATAACGGCGCTCCTTCAGCAGAAAAACGAGCTTGCTGACAAGGTCGCTGTAGAGTCCCGACATGAAGGGGCTGGTAATGATCCCGACCTTGCGGACCGCCTTTCTGGCGAGAATCAGCGCGGCCTGATTCGGACGGTAATGGAAGTCATGGGCGATCGAAAGAATCTTCTCGCGTTTGGCAAGGGAAACTTTGTTGTAGTGCCCGTTCAGCACCGCGGAGACGGCGGAACGGGACACCCCTGCCAGTTTCGCTATGTCGCTGGAAGTGATCGCCATGAAATGACCGTCCTTTCAGGTTGCTAGCCGCTTACTCGAAAACGATTTCCCCGAACTCTGCGGGCAGATGGAAGTCGAGCTTGGAAAGCTTCATCCAGGAAAGCCAGTGCGGATGGGAAGTCTTGTCGGCGCACTTGGTGAAGTTGGCGCGCCAGACCTGTCCGGAGAGTTTCGGGTTGATATTGGAATACTTTACGAAGAAGGAAAGCGGAATGGCGAACCCGAGCCGCCACGTGGTCGCTTCGGTGATCTCAGGGCTTACGACTTTCGGCAGCGTGTGGAAACGTTCGATGGTTGCGAGGTCGGCTTCCGGAATCTTGTCGTAGTCGCCCTTGCGGCAGTCGCGGACGTGATACAGCAGGATGGTGCCGCCGCAGTTGATCTCGAAATTGAAGTAGCGATCATCCGTTGCGGGGCGGACGAAGAATTCGACGCAGCTGTCCGTGCATACGCTCGACTGGCTTTCCGTCTGAACCGCGCGGACATAGTGGTCCTCAACCTGAAACAGTCCGTAGATGAACTGATCGTCATACAGCATCTTGACGGTGGTCGGCGGGCGGTGGTCGCTGCTCCGGTCGAACACGTATTCCAGTTTCAGGGGAACCGCGGCTTTCCACGCGGGGCTGTTCCAGTCGTCGGAAATTTTGACGGGGCCGACAGCTCTTTTGATCAGATAAGACATAATGAGTTCCTTTGCTTGTTTTTGGAAATTGAACTACATAATTTCCGTTTTTTTGCATAAAATGCAAGTCTGGAAAAGAAAAAAAAGAAAAAAAAGGGGAAAAACTTGACAAATCCCCGGGGCAAGGTACATTCCCAGATGTACTTTCAGGGAAAAGGAATGGCAGCTCATGGAAAATATTTCGGAAGCCTTCAAGATTCATGACAAATACCAGTTCGAGCTGAAATTCGCCTATCCGCTGGACCGCAACCGCGAATTCAACGAATACTTCGTCGACACGTATCTTTTCATCCCGAACAACCTCGGAATCAACAGCAAGACCTACGGTTCCGACAGTTTCTACCGGGACATACACAAATATATCCGCCTGAAAACCCCGGCTGTCCGGCTGAGCGGAATATGCGACGGCGGGGAGTCCCCCTTCCGGAAGCTTTCCGACGCCGTGAACGCGGTGTCCGAGGATTCCGCCAATCCCGCGAAAATCGCCCTCTATGAAGAACGCATGAAGCTGTTTTGCTCCATCATGAAAAGCGCGCTCCGGGACGAGGAAAGCATTACGGAAGCCCACCTCCCGAATCCCGACGCGAGACAGGTTGTGAACGCCTATCTCGCGGACGGACTGAATGCCGTCACCCGTTTCCGTTCCCTGCGTCCCCTTCTGGAGCATCCCGCCACCGACCCGAAGCACATGGAGATGTACCGTCTGGTCGATGAGTTTCTCAGCCTGACCGTGAACAAGTATCGTTATTCCCTGCATGAGGCTATCCGCAAACAGGCCGGTGAACAGGATTGGTCTGGCTCCGTAAAGCGGCGGATCGTGGATCTTGTCACCGCGGAAATCGAATATCGTGAAAAATGCGGGTATCCGTCGGTTCCACGGAAGGATTCCCTCAACGAGGATCTTCTTTATCGCGAGAACATTCTCAAGAAAGTGATGGCGAGCGTTCTTTTCCTGAAAAGCGACACACGGCAGGACGGTGTGATCCTGATGAACCTGATTTTCGGAATCGCGGCCGGGCTGGCCATGACCTTCGCCACCGCCGTAACCTTCCTTTCCCAGAGCATGTTCTTCAAGGATTTCTCCCTGACCTTCTGCGTGATCTTGGTCGTCGCTTACATGTTCAAGGATCGCATCAAGGAGCTTTCAAGAGGGTATCTCTACTCGAAGATGCGCGCCTATACGTATGACTTCAAAACAACCATCCGCAGTTCTCTCGGAAAAGACGTCGGCGTCTGCCGCGAGAACTTCTCCTACGTGAACGTTTCCAAAGTCAAACCTGAAATCGCGGTTCTGCACGGCAGCGATCCGATCTCCTTCATGGAAAGCACCTTTCTCGGGGAATCGGTGATCCATTC
>CAYWZD010000434.1:0-3860 GCA_964462755.1 uncultured Victivallales bacterium
GCCCGTCGCCGCCAGCGGCAACACCTGGACCTACATGGGCAACAAGCCCAGCACCGTCCGCAACGCCTGGCCGAACTGGGACTACAAGACCTACACGGTCGAAGACCTTGCCATCGGACAGATCCGCTTCGACAACGGCGCGATCCTCCAGATCGAGTCCTCCTTCGTGGCGCACATTCCCAAGAACGACATCTTCAACTTCACCGCGATGGGCGAAAAAGGCGGATGCAACTGGGAAAATGCCGAAATCTACTGCGACCAGAACGACCTCATGGTCAATATGACTCCGAGCTTTGTTTCCAATGAGACCTCCTGGCTTCCGCTGTTCACCACCAAGCTGAAAAACTGGGTGGACGGCTGCACCAAGGGCACAAAGCTGGGCGCTCCCGGCGAAGCCGGACTGGCTGTCCAGAAGATGCTCGACGGAATCTACCGTTCCGCCGAAGCCGGCAAGGAAGTCGTGATCAAGTAATCCCGGTTCCTTTCTCCGAACTTCAACCCGCGACCCGTTTCCGAAATGGGCGCGGGTTTTTTCTGCCGTCTCGGTTTCTCCGGAAAAGAGGGTGGTTCACCTTCCATTTATTTGTGTGTTTCGAGGGGCTTGTTTTTTGATAAACGCGTATTATATTCAATGGCTTATAAATTTCAAAACGCACGGTCCGAGGGAAAAAAGGGGTGTCTCATGGAAGTTGCTGCCGAACCGAAAAACAATCTGGTTTGCGGAACGCTTGTCTACACGAAATTCAAGCTCGCTCTCGTGTTTCTTTATCTGATGATCGCCGGATTCTGCTACAGCATCAGCCTGACCATGCCGGCCCGTCTGCTGCCGATCCAGATGGAATCCCTTTCGATCAGCGACTCCGAAAAGTATCTGATTCTGGCGACGATCGGGGGCATTCTGAATATGACGGTATGCCCGTATATCAGCTTCAAAAGCGACCGCTACCGGAGCCGGTTCGGACGCCGGATTCCCTTCATTCTGATCTCCCTGCCGTTCCTGGTGGTAAGCCTTCTGCTGTTTGCCTACACGGACCGCATGGGAGTCTGGCTTTCGTCCAGGCTTTCCGGAGTCATTCAGATGGCTCCGGCGACCTCGACCATTCTTCTGATTGCGCTGGTGATGACGCTCTTCCAGTTCTTCTACATGTATGTCGGATCAGTCATCTGGTATCTTTTCGACGACATCATCCCCCCTGCCTTCTTCGGACGGATCATGGGAGCGTTCAACGTCGCTTCCGGTTTCGGCAACGCGCTGTTCACTTACTTCCTGTTCAAATACGCCAAGGAATATTACAGCGCGATCTTCATCTGGTCCGCTGTCCTGTACGGCATCGGCATGACCGCGTCGTGCCTGCTGATCAAGGAAGGGGAATATCCGCCGCCGCCCCCGGAGGATCTGGTCAAACACAAGACTCTGAAAGAGGACCTTGCCGCCCGCTATGCCAAGTTCATTTCCTTCTTCAAGGAAACCTTTTCCCACCGTTTCTATGTGATGCGCTTCTCGCTGACTTCCCTTTCCGCGGTGGCGGGGGCGTCCTACACCTTCGGGTATTTCTTCAACCGTGAAATGGGGCTGAATCTGGAGCAGATCGGGCGTCTGGGCGGAATCCAGGGCGCCGTGACTCTGGTAGCCACGTTCATCGTGACGATCCTTTTCTCCGTGCTGATCGACCGCTGGCATCCGATGCGGATCAGCATCTATATGCTTATCCTGATGCTTCCGCTCCAGCTGGGCGGCTGTGTCTATCTGTTCGGACTGCTGCCGCCGGAAACGTTCATCATGATCGGCGTGATCGGTTCCGTCGCCTCCTGCGTGGCGGGCACCATCAACGGCATTGCCGGACTGCCGATGCAGATGCTGACTTTACCCAAGACGCGGTTCGGGCAATTCTGCGCGGCGCAGGCGCTGCTCCGGTCTACCTGCACGACGATCGTCGGCCTGCTGGTCGGCGTCTGTTTCGATTTGATTCATAAAGTCATGCCCATTTCGGAAACGTTCCATTACCGTTTTGTTCCGGTATGGGTGTTTGTCTGGAGCATTCCCACCACCATCCTGGCCTATTGGACCTACCGGGAATGGGGACGTCTCGGAGGCTACCGGAATTTCGCGGCTCCCACGCCGTGGCTGGAGGAGAAAACGGAAAAACTCGAACAGCCGGAAGTCAGTCCGCCGTCCGCAAAACTCCTGCGTTTCTCGCTGATCCTGCTGGATCTTGTTTTTGTCATCGGGCTGGGGGCCATGCTGGTGCTGGCTCTCCGTTTCCTTCCCCCGACTGCCGCGCATCGGGTGCTGGTCTGGGCGGTTCCTGCCGAGATACTGGTGATCCTCTTCTGGCTGAAGGTCCGCATTTCCATTTCGATGAACATCCGCAGGTCCCTTCGGGGCGAGCCCGTGACCTCGGGCATTCCCCACCACGGAATGATGATCGTTTTTGCGGTCTGGTTCCTGAGTTCCACCGGAGTCATTCTTTACTCGGCGCTGGTCCTGAACTCCAACGCGTCCTTTCCCTTCCTGTGCGTAGAAATTCTCAAACAGGCTTTCATCGTGCTGGTTGTATGGGGACTGACCCGGATGGAACGCGGCATCGTGGAGAAAGTTCACGGCTGAAAAGATGGCCGTGATGCTACTTTCCAGTCCCGGAAGGCAAGGCCAGAATGCCCATGTTGGCAGGGTCGTAGAAAATCAGGTTCAGCCGCGCCGCCGAATCGGTCCGCTCCAACGGCCACGGGGATAGATTGGCGTAACTGCCCTTTGCCCGGATCAGATTGATCCGGAGATCATGGAACGAACTGCCCGGCAGCGCCTGTTCCGGAATCGTCACGTGGAGTTCCCATCCGGAATCGTTCCTCTCGACTTTGCATTCCGAATTCGGAGAAATATGGTAGACGCATCCGGAAGAATCCGCATGCATCAGCCAAGGGAAGCTTCTGCCCATGTCATCCAGCCCGATGTAAAATTCGTCCATGACCGGATTCTGCCCGGGACAAAAAACCTGAAGGACAAGTTTGCCGTTCCAAATTTCCGCCGACCATGTGAAATCCGGACATTGGAGCGGTCCGCCTCCAACAGTATAGGAATCTTTTCCCCGGGGAATATTTTTCTCTTTTTCGAGGATTTCCTCCGCCGGACGGCTGAACTCGTTTTCGAGAAGAGCCCGGAGCTGTAAAATGCTTTTCCCGACTCCTTCAGCCGTATATTTATAATCCTCCGCTTCCGGGTGGAATCCGAGGCGCGAGTCCTGTTTCATGAGAGACAGCAGTTTCCGGCGCGATTCGATTTCCCGTTCGACGATCTCCTTCATTTCATTCAGGCATACCGGGTCTCCCGTCTGGAAAAATTGACGCCGCAGCTGATAGAAACGCAGGATGTCGGCGGCAGTGGAAAAATGAATTCCGAGCGCTTCCGCGACCCCGATGTCCCGCAGTCGTTCCGGACAATTCCGGAAGACATTTTTCATGGAGACGAAGAGCCGGACGCCGCGCTCCCATTCTTCTGCCAGTTTTCTGAACAGAATCACCGCCTCGCCGATGGTATGGTTTTCCAGACATTCGCAGAGATTGTCACCGCTGACTTTGCCGTCGTTCAAAAGCCATGTCGGATACAGCGGCCGGTCCTGCGGATATAGATACAGCGGCCATGCCACGCCGTCCGCGACCGGTCCGAAATACTGGATCATGTTCGACAGCGGATAATTCCGGCAGGCTTCCGAAAAAATCTTCCATCCCTCCGCCGCTCGCGCCGCCTGTTCCTTTCCCCAGACCGTCCGGGCGAATCCGAGAAGAAATTGCTCTTCCGGAACCGACTCCGCATTCAGGAAGGACAGCTCTCCCGCCGCCTCGTTCATGAGGCCGGGCGTGGT
>CAYWZD010000435.1:0-3858 GCA_964462755.1 uncultured Victivallales bacterium
TCCTGCTGGACCCTGTTTCGGAGCAGACCCGCGTCCTGTATTTCAAGGTATTCGGAAAACTCCCCGAACTGGGATTGAACGGCATCCGCTGAGTTTTCCGGGATCGCTCATTATTTTTCCGTGCTGTCGATCTTTTTTGTCAGCCAGGGATTTTTACCCCATGTGGCTCCCGGCACGGCATTGGCCTGCCGGATGAATTCTCTGGCTTTCGCAAGATCTTTTTTTCGGGAAAAATAGATTTCTGCAATTTGACTGAAGGCATTGGCCTTCCAGTCCGGGGGCAGGTTTTCCAGACGGAGAGTTTCCTGATGGAGCCGGATTGCATCGTCGATTTTGTTGTTCAGTAACAGGAGGGCCGCGCGTTCATTGTTGAGCTGGACCTGATGATTGATATTCAGGTCGGGCATTTTGCCGGCGGCATCCAGAGCGTTCTGGGCTTCCTCCAGTTTCTTCTGGGCGATCAGGGACTTGATTATTATGATCCGTTCCGTGTTTTTGAAGGAATTCGGGAAAACGGGATCTTGAATCGCGCGTTTTGCAACGAGAATGGATTTCTCGTAGTTTTTGTCATGGAAATAAAGCATGGCCAGCTGATGATATGCCGTTTGAACCGCAGGAGTTTTTGAATTCATGGAAGTCAGTTTTTCATATTCGGCGGCGGCTTCGCTGTTTTTCTTCTGTTTCTGGATCAAATTGTTCGCAATGAGTAAACGTGCAACTGCCTGCTGCTCCGCCGGCAGATTGGCGATCTCGAAAACATGCCGCAGAGCCGAAACGGCCGCCGGGAAATCCCCTTTCTTTTCAAAAGTTCTGGAAGCCTCCAGCCAGGCGGTATACTGCTGGACCGGGGTTTTTGCCAGTTTTGCCGCTTCGGCAAAATCTTTGACCGCGGCATCCCATTTTCCATCCTCGACATTTTCCCGGGCTATTTCGATTGCCTCCGTATAGTCCTCATAGGGACCGGCCGCAAAGGCAATGGCTGAGATTCCCAGCAGAACGGCGGTCGGAAGTGATTTTTGCATGAAGGTCTCCTTGTCAGTTATTTCAGTTCAAACACGGTGAATTTATCGAAATTGCATTTTTCGTTTTCCTGTTGCCGGACACATGGCAGCAGGACCATTTTGTCGGCTCCTTCCGGACATTGGAGAACCGTGAAGGCCCGCATCCATCCGTTTTGCGCGCCGGGATGGAAAACCAGAATGCGATCGAAGGTTCCGGCCCACTCATTGAACCATCCTTTTTTCTGCCACCGGATTCGTAAAAAGGTTTCACCGTCTCCTTTGCAGAAGCCTTCGACGGCATAGAATTTTCCGCTTTTTACGGGAACGATCGTCGTGAAAGCCCCGTTATGGCTGCCTTCGATTCGAAGAGAGGACTTGTCGTCATACCCGATCGTGTCCAGCGAAACTTTCGCGAGGTCTTTTTCCGGCCAGAAATTCCAACCGGCCGGGAGGCTGCCCTGATGCCAGTTGTTGAGCTTCTGAACTTCATCTTGAACCGCCGGAGGAGTCTTGACACAATCCGGATTCCGGAGAAGATTCACGTATTTTCCTTCCTTAAGCTGCTGTATACCGAACTTTTCAGGATTTTTAACCATTTCGATGGCGCGTATCGTGTCCGGCACCAGCTGTTCCCAGGTTTCCTTCCTGATGCCGGTATGACTGTTGACCATTTTAAGAGCTTCCTCGTCCCAGTTGTCGAGCCAGCGTTGTCCTTCGCATTGAAACCAGACATATTCGTCGGTAAGCCGCCAGGCCTCCCCGAAATTGGCCGCGAAAGAGTGCTGGACTTCGGCAAGCGGCGTTTTCCGTTCCAGTGCTTTGGTATAGGAATCCATATACATGGCAAAACCGCAGGAGACCTGCGTCCGGTATTTGTTTTTGTTTTCGGGATAGACCATCCGGATGTAATTGTTTTTCATGTCGGCAACACTTCTTGAAAAATCGTCCGGGGCGGCCTTCATCCAGAAAGAATGTTCGTTGCCTTCCACGATTTTGACTCCCGGAGGAATCACATCCAGCATGCCGTTCACGAAATGAATCCAGAGATCGCCGTGGTTCCGGGCCAGTTCAAAAACATCCTCCCCCTGATGGATCATATTGGATTCACAGAAGAGCATAAACGTAAAAATAACGATGTCCGGATATTCTTTCGCGAGTGCCTTCATGAGCTGCTGTCCGCGTTTTCGGGCAAGCGCGGCGCTTTTTTCATAAGGACCGTCCGCGGGACGGTGAAAGAACTGGCGGCGGAGGTTGTAGTCTTCCACATCCATGTTGATTCCCGCGCATCCTCCCTCTTTAGCCATCCATGCAATGACGGACGCATTGTGAATACAGCGGTCCCAGCCTTCGTCATCGTCCCATTTGAGACGTCGTTTCGGACTCCAGAACGTATTCAGAAAATTATATTTCAGTCGTCCGGAGCTGATCTTTTTGAGTTCCGCCACTTCCTTCGAGAACCATTCTTTTTCCCATTTCACGCGGGCGACCATGAATTTGTTGGACGCCGGCTGATATTGGTTCTGCGGCAGATGAAAACCGATGAACAATCCGTCGAAGGGCAGTTTTTCAAATTTCTCGGCGTTTCTCGCCAGATGGGAAGTGCGGGCCATCCCGATCTCGAAACCTCCGACAATCAGTTTTTTTTCCGTTTTTTTCTCCTGCGCGGACAGCGTGGAGAGAACCGCGATCAGGCAAAAAGCAATGGCTTTTCCGGTCATATTCATGCTTGTTTCTTCCTTATGTTTTGGGTAAAGTTCCGTTCAATCATCATTGTTCCGTGTCCATATCCCGTTCGGCTTGGTGAGGGTTCCATTTTTTCCGAGTGTGGACTGGGGCCGCATGGTTTCCACATGACTGTCCAGCAGCAGGTAGTTGAATCGCAGGTTGTGGCCTTTGCTGACCCCGAGGGTTTTATCGGACATTCCCGTATCGTAGAGCTGGTAGTAAGGATAAGCGATCCAGGCGCCGTCGACGGCGGAAACCGCGTTCCGGTCGGTATGATACTCCGCCAGCATCAGGATGCCGGAAATATTCTGCTGTCGGGTGATCTTGACGGACCACATGACGCCGGAAACACCGTAATCCGCGGAACCATCGGGCGGTCCATCGGGCGGCAGCGTTCCGGACCCGGCACTTCGTCCGATATTCATGGCGTAGGAACATTTCTCCTTTTTCCTGGTGTTGGTATGAGCATCGCATTCATAGAGCTTTGTGGGCTTGTATGTGGTGTCCCATCCGATTTTTGCCTGCGCGAAAGTCCATTTGCGGCCGTCATATCCGCCCATCCCGAGCCAGTCGTTCCAACAGATGTAGTTGCCTGAAATGGAGGCATTGTCGCAGGCGTAAGGCAAATACTCATTGGCGTCCGCCGTATACGAGGCGATTGCGGTTCCAAGCTGCCGTTCATTCGAGGCGCATTTGATTTGTTTGGCCCGCTCCCGTGCACGGTTCAGCGCGGGCAGAAGCATGGATGCCAGAATCGCAATGATTGCAATCACGATCAGAAGTTCTATCAATGTGAAGTTCCTTCCCGTCACATGGGGCCTGACAAAAGCGTTTTTCCGTTTCATGGGATGAGCCTTTCCGTTTTATTTGAGTTTCTTCTGAAAATATTCTCACGGGAAACCGCATCCGCAGCGGCATCCATGGGATGCCGTTTGCTCCATTCAGGAGGTCGGCGGATGAGATTCGTAAAAAGCAATCCGCGGCCTGCACTGAAAATAATGATATTCGGCATGACTGCAATTTTCCTTTCTTGACCTGTTCTGTATCAAAAAATCGTTTCCAATTCCTGTTGAATACTTATAACACAAGAGAAGGTTTTCGCAAATACTCTACTTGACTCAATGCCACTCAA
>CAYWZD010000436.1:0-3857 GCA_964462755.1 uncultured Victivallales bacterium
AGCGGCCGCGCCATGAGCGTCTTCGATTACACACTGCGCAAGGACGGCGAGGAATTCAAGTGTCTGGACATCGCCGAGGGCAGCGATCCATTCAAGGGAACCGTGCGGGTTTACCGTTCCATGGAGCCGGGGAAAAAGTGCCGGATCGTTTTCCCCATCCCCTCCGCGGACTCCGAGTATGAAATACTTTTCAAACTGCTTCCCGGACAGGAACGTCCGGTCAAACTCAACGTAAAAGCGCCGCCTCCCGCGGCGACTCCGAAAGCCAAATGAATCCGGAACCATTGCGGGGGGAAAAACATACGGCCCGCCTCCCGTTTCCTTAAGATATAGAATACACCCTTTTTCCATTTTCAAACATCAGGAGAAAATCAGCATGAGCGTTCCCAAACCCGAAGGTCCCTGGCTGAAACAGGGAGAAACCTTACTTTGCTTCGGCGACAGTCTTACCGCGAATACGAAGGGATACGTCAGTTGCCTCCAGAACCATCTTGAACCGAAAGGCATCCGTGTCCTGAACGCGGGACTCGGCGGGGACAAGACTCCGTTCGCCCTGACCCGTCTCAAGGCGGAAGTCATCGCCCTCAAGCCGGACGCGGTCAGCATTTTCTTCGGCGCAAACGACGCCGTCATCGGACGCGGCGAATGGCGCGACGAACCGGTGGTTTCCCCGCTCACCTACAAGGAAAACCTGATGTGGATCGTGCACCTCTGCCGACTTCTCGGCGGCATTCAGAAATTCAGCATCAACACACTTCCCGGACGGATGGAAGGCAAAGCCTTTCTCGACTTCGGCGACTGCCGGACTCCATACTGTCAGGCGGCGCGTGAAGCAGCGGACCGGATGAACACCCGTCTGGTTCCTCTCGACACCGTTTTCCAGCTCGCGTGGGAAGAGAACCGCGCCAAGGTCTCCGCCGAAGGACTCCTCCATACCACGGACGGCATTCACATGACCCCTCCCGCCAATGAACTGATCGCAAAGACCATGCTCAGGGAATGGAACCTGTAAGGACTCAAAAGCACCCATGTCAGATACAGAGTTCACCGTCATCCGGCACGGTCAGACCGCCGCGAATCTTTCAGGACACCTTCAAGGACACTCGAACACAGAACTGGACGCCCTCGGCATTCAGCAGGCGCAATGCGCGGCCGAACGTCTGCGCGGCGAAACGTTCGACCATATCTTCAGCAGCGACCTCCGAAGAGCGATGCAGACCGCCCGAATCATCGCAGAGGCTGTCGGCGGCGAGGTGATCCCCCTGTCCTCCCTCCGCGAATGGCATCTGGGCGAATTGGAAAACCGTCCCAACACGGAGTTATGGAAAGAATATCCGCAGATCATGAATGCCTTCAAATATGAAGGAGGCGACCTTCTTGTTCCCGGCGGAGAATCGCGTTTTCAATTTCTGAAACGGGTGGCGGACTGCATCGATTCACTGGCCGTGCAATATGAAGGAAAACGGCTTCTTCTTATAACCCACGCGGGAACATTGCGCGCCATTTTCCGGCGGATCGTCGGCCCCGCCGCGGACGACGTCCTGCTTCCGCTGGTAAGCAATGCCGCCTACAGCCGTTTCTGTCGGCGCGGCGACCGGTGGCAGCTCTGCTGCTGGAACGATGTTTCCCATCTCAAGAACACCAAAGTCCGGGAAAGCGTCACTTTCTAAATATCATACATCGGCAGAGGTTTCCGGGTCCGGCGGTTCCTGAATTCCCTGCCGATCCTGACCAGAAAAACGACTCCGAAAGCCGCCATCGCACACAGAAACGGCAAGGCCGGAATCTGGTAGCGCGGCATGGTGACCGGTCCGCCCGCAAAAAGATAAAAGAAGGCGAACGCGCCGAAAATCAGGCCGAGCCTCCATTTCCATTTGATGAGCCACAGCAGAAGCGTCCACGCGGCAAAGAGATACAGGAGAGCCGCGACGGCCAGAAACGGCAGGGCGGGCGCCAGAAGCATCAGGCGTCCGTCCAGATAATGGTTCAGGGCCGCGTATACCCCCTGTTCCCGAAGCACGGCCAGCGTGCCGCGCCCTGAAACGGAAAGAGCGTTGTTTTCCAGAAAAGTCGGAAGGTCCGGCAGCAGCATCGCATACTGCGGAAGATGAGTCTGGAGGAATGCAACGGGATGGTTGCGGATCAAGTCCATGTAACGGGCATGCTTCCAGACATTTTTCGCACGGACATTCGGGAAATCATCCGGATGTTCGGCAAGGAACGCTTCCGTATTCCGCCGCATGCGTTCCCGCAGAATATCGGAATTTTCATGTGTGGCCGCGCTGAGAATCGCCGAACCGCTGTGATAATACATTTCGCCGCGGTTGCTGTCCATGTCGAAATCCGCGCCCGCGCAATAGTTCCGCAGCATCCATGGGAAAAGCAGAACCGAAAAGACCAGAAACACGGTTCCCCATGCATAAAAGGTTTTACGGGAGAAGCCGAAAAATACCGGAGCCAGCACGGGCATTGCCAACAGAAGGAGCGGCGTATTGATCGGCTTGAAGAATGCGCCAAGTGCCAGCAGGACGCATGTAACGGCAAAACATCCGAGGCTGCGTTCACGCCAGGCCCGGAGGACATAATACAGCTGCCAAGCACAGAGAAGTCCCAGGACCGAATCCGCCAGAATCAGGGGCCCGGCCGCAACGGAAGTCAGATTCAACGCATAGAACGCCGCCGCGATCAGACCGCCCGTCCGCCCGGCGAAAAAACGCCCGCACAAGCCGACCGGATAACAGGCGAGCGAGGAAACCAGACATCCCAGCAGGGCGGGAATCACAAGAATCTCCCCGAATACGAAAAAGGACACAGCCAGCAGACAGGGATATCCGGGCGGACGCAGGGTTGCCGGAACCGCGGAACCGGGCGACTCCATGTAAGCACCGCCGGAGAGGAGTGCTTGCGCGGGAAGAAGATATGTCTGGGAATCGGGCCGCAGGAGAAGGTCTCCGCCCTGCGTCAGCGCCGGAAGAGCGCAGAAAATCCGCAAGGCAAGCGCCGCCGCGACGATTCCCCACAGCCACCACCGGAAACGTTTTTCCGACTTCATGTTTCCCATCCGCTTTTCATCACCGGTTACATTGAAAATTGCTTGTGACAAAATACGCTTTCTTTCGGAATAATCAAGATGCAAGGAAGTGAAACGGAAAATTTTTTCACGGAATCCGAAACAAAAATGGAAAACCCCTTCCTCGCGGATTGCGGGAAAGGGGCGGAAAACAATAATTCCGGGTCAACGGATTACTTGTATTTCGGAAGCATTTTTCCGTGAGCCTTGATGAGATCGTCGCACATAGCCACAATATCATCGATATTGAGCTCGGAAGCAGTGTGCGGGTCCAGCATCGCGGCATGATAGATATGCTCGCGCTTGAGCGTGAGAGCCGCTTCGATCGTCAGCAGCTGCACGTTGATGTTGGTCATGTTCATCGCCGCGCACTGGGCGGGAAGACGTCCAACATAAGTTCCCTGAACGCCGTTGGAATCGACCAGGCAGGGAACCTCGACCACCGCGTCGGAGGGAAGGTTCTCGATCAGACCGTGATTCAGCACGTTTCCGCCGATCTGGAAGGGCTTGTTCGTGACAATCGCGTTCATGATGCCCGAGCCATATTCGTGGGAGAGCTTGTGCGTGAGATTGGTGTGATTGGAAATTTCCTGGTACTGTTTCTTCCAGTTCTTGATCTGGTTGACACAGCGGCGCGGATATTCATCCAGCGGAATTCCGTATTCTTCGATGAGTTCGGGATAGGCGGACTTGATCCAGTAGGGAGCGTATTCGGCGTTGTGTTCGCTGGATTCGGTCACATAGTAGCCGAAGTGGTTCATCATCTCCAGACGGATCAGATTGCCGT
>CAYWZD010000437.1:0-3847 GCA_964462755.1 uncultured Victivallales bacterium
CCGTTCCCGTCAAGGGGAGAATGCCAACGGAGAAATTCAAAAGGCTCCGCAGCGGCCGTTTCCTCCGAAATTCTCCGTTCTGTAAGGGTCGCCGACCCATATGTTGATTTCATAACGTAACGACATGCGACATATGGCGTTATGACTTATTGTGTTCAAAATCGGTTCGAGAAAACGATGATTCGCAAAACGGCTTGTTCGTGTATTCCGCAACGGATGTCCGGGTCTGGAGAATTTTGCCTGACGGAAGCCGGGATTTTTGAGGGTAAATTTTTCAGAGGAGTTCGACAAAACCAAAACAACCAACCGGAAACGGTGTCAACCTCCGACCCGAAAAACCGTATTTGCCACGCCGCTGAATTTCTCCGTTTTGCGATTTTGAGGCGGAACATCCGGCGTTTTTCGAGGAACCGCCCACAGCCATGCCGGATTCGGTTTCAAATGCCGTCCCTCACGTAAAATTCGCAAAAAAAAACGAGGCGCATTGCCTCGTCATTTTCCGGTCAATCCATTTTGAACAGTTTCAACTGTTCCTTCCACAGCATCGGCAGAAATCCGCGGAGACTTTCCAGATTCATGGATTCCGGCGCGGTGTTTTCCAGAATCGCATGAATGATCTCCGGCGCAAGCATTGTCAGCTGAAGCGTCCGGTCGACATACCGCCGATCCAGTTTCAGTGCGGCGGCAAGAGCCTTGGAACTGCCGAACGTTCCCTCGTCAATCAGTTTGCGCCAGCGGAACGCCCGCGCCACATGAACCGTCAGCGGAGCAAGCGCCTCGTCGCCGAATTCAGTCCGCACCACCGCCCGCTTCCGGTTGCCGAGCACACGCAGCATCAGCGGCACACGAACCTTGATGTTGCCGTTTTCCATGACTTCGATTTCATTCATTTCCAATGTTCTCCATGATGAATTTCACACCTTTTGTTTTGAATTCGAATTCCAGCGAATCCTGTTGGACGGTGATTTTTTCGACCAGCAGCCGGATCAACCGGTTCTGTTCGGCGGGATTCATGCCGTCCCACATTTCCACCTTGAAAAACTCGCGCATGGCCGCCGGATCGCATTGGACTTTCCCGGCGATCAGCGCCGTCATTTCCGGTGTGGACAGCAATTCAGTGATCCTCCCGCGGACAATCCGTTCCATATCTCCGGCGGGCAGCCTTCCGATTGGGCAGATCCGCTCGCCGCGTTTCTCGTCCTTCGCACAGATGTAATAGTAATAGGTTTTCCGCCCCTTTCTTGCATAGGTCGGCGACATGGCTCCGCCGCAGTATCCGCAGCGCATCACGCCTTTGAGCGGTGCAATGATTTCGACCTTGCCGCGCGGCTCCTTGACCGGATTGTTTGCCGCCAGGATTTCATGAACCCGGTCCCACGTTTCCCGGTCGATGATCCCCGCCTGTTCGCCCTCGCAAATCTCCCCCTGATAGTTGACCTGCCCGATGTAGGTGTAGTTGTTGAGCATCCGGCTGATGTGGTCTTTCGCCCACGGATTGCCGTATTTGGTTTTTACGCCGCGCCGGTTCAATTCATACGCGATCAGTTTGGGCGACTGGGTTTCGATGAACCTCCGGAACACATAACGCACCTCGTCCGCCGCTTCCGGCACGATTACAAGTTTTTTATTTTCGACCCGGTATCCGAGCGGCGGGAGACCGCCGACCCACATGCCCTTTTTCCGGCTGGCCGACATTTTATCTTTTATGCGTTCGGCAATTTGTTCCCGCTCGAAACTGGCGAATGTCATCAAAATATTGAGCATCATGCGTCCGGCGCTAGTCCCGGTGTTGATTTCCTGCGTCACGCTGGTGAAACTCACGCCCCACTTGTCCAGCTTCCGGCTGAGTTCGGCGAAGTCTGCGATGGAGCGAGAGAGACGGTCGATTTTATAGACGACGATGGTATCGACCAGACCGTCTTCGCAGTCTTTCAGCAACTTTTTCAACGCCGGACGGTTTGTGTTGCCGCCTGAGAATCCGTAATCGTCGTACCGTTCCGGCAGACAGACCCAGCCGTTCGCTTTTTGACTGGCAATGTAATTTTCCCCGGCTTCGCGCTGGGCGTCGATGGAGTTGAAATCCTTCTCCTCCCGATCCTCTACCGATTTCCGGCAATAGATGCCGCACCGTTTCTTTTCCATTATTTCACCCCGAAGAAGACCTTTCCGTTCCAGCGTGTTCCCGTAATTTCACGGGCTATCGCCGACAATGATTTATATTGCGATCCGTTGTATTCAAAGAGTCCTTTCCCGGTGGCGATCACTTCGTGCCGTACACCCTTCCATTCGCGGACAAGGCGCATTCCATCAATCACCGCGCGGCCAACACCCTCGCGCACAAGGTTTGCCAGCGGATCGGCGTCAGCGATTTTTTCCAGTTTGAGCCGGTCTTCCTGAGACAGGGAGCCATACTCTATTTCCTGTAAACGGTGGGCGATCCGTCTGCGAAGTCCCGGCGATTTCGTATCGCCGGGCTCCCCGCCGCAAAGCATCCGGAATTTTTCTTTCAGCTCCGGATAACTCATCGTATCCAGCGCGTCAATCCGTTGCGTCAACAAGTCTTTTTTCTTCATGCGGAACATCCTTTCATGTTGCTTATACATAAGCTCTTAACGGATGATTTATCCAATCCGTTCGGATGGCTTCTGCGAAATACCGCGATGATTAAATCGATTGCCTGCCGGATGTTCTCCGGAAGCTCATTTTTATCCATTTTTCTGTCTCCTGAGATCGGAAAGTTTGAGTTTGCCTGTGGCGCGAACGGGAGCGGATACCACTGGGTTCGCTGTGTCATTGCGCCGTGCGGAAAGTTTGATTCTTGGCTTCGCCGCCGCTCTGATGGGCAGTGTCACGGGCAGCGCCGCGCCCAACATGGAGCCACAGACGGCGCACCCGGCGACACAGTCGAGCCAGTGGTTGTCGTGCGACTGCGGCTTGAGTTTCCATTCATCGACGGTGCGGCCACGCCCTTGCGTTTTTACGCGGTATTCGGCGGTCAGATGTTCGGCCAGCAACTGGTGAACGCCGGGAATGCGTCCGTAGAGCGTGAGCGCCCCTTTGTCCCCGGTCGGGACGGCCAATCTGGCATGGACAAAACTCTTCCAATAGTTGGTGTCATAGATCACATGCCGGATGGCGCGTTTTCCGGCAACGCTGGGCATCATCCAATTGAAGCCGAGGCGGTCGCCGGGTTGTTTTCTGTACTCCGTCATGGGTTTTGACGATGCGCCGACATACCGTCCGTGCGATGGCAACAGGATTCCGGCATAGGACGAACGGCGGCAGAATTCATACACGACATCGGTACTTTGCCCCCAGTTGGCATCCACCATGGCGCGTTCGATTTTCAGCATCGCGCCGTCTTCGCGCTCCCACTCGCGTCCGAGGTAATCCTCCGTCAAGGCGTTCAGCGTGGCGTACAGGCCGCCTTCCAGCCCTGCGTCGGGGAATACCGACTGGATGGTGGGGTTCGCGTCGGCGAGCGAAAACTCGCGACGGTGCTGGTCGGGAAAAGTGCCGTAGTCAATCACCGCCCCGGTGAAGTCCTCCGCCCAAGCGATTACTACATAAAAAAGCAAGGCTTTTTGTACGTCGATGAACATGCTCATCCGGTCGCATTTGAGCGGAACGCGTCCTTTGGCAAGGCCGTTGACTTTGCCGCAGATTTCATCAATAGATAGAAGTGCGTCGCCGCCCGTCTCTTCCGGCAGGGGATCGTTCTGATATTCCGATGCAAAGGCAATCTCATCCTGAAACTTGAGATTCATCGCATGTTGCAAGGCAGAGGCTTCGTCGTGATTGAACCGCGCCTCCCAGCTGACTTCCGCTCCGGCATCCATCGCGGCGC
>CAYWZD010000438.1:0-3834 GCA_964462755.1 uncultured Victivallales bacterium
CGCTGGAGGCCTCTCACGATTTCCTCTGGCGCGAGCATTGCGTGGCACCGCACAAAGGCGAAGTGGTGGTCTTCAACCGTTCCCATTATGAAGACGTGCTGGCCGGGAGAATTCACGGCGATGTCCGGGGCAAGAAGCTGAAACGCCACCTTGAATACATCAATGACTTTGAAAAACTCCTTCACGACAACGGCACGATGATCGTGAAGTTTTTCCTCCACATCAGCAAGGATGAGCAGTTGAAACGCTTCGGCGAGCGTCTGGATGATCCGAGCAAGCACTGGAAGATATCCGAGAGCGACTACAAGGAAAGAGAGTTCTGGGACGACTACATGAAGGCTTTCAGCGATGCGATCAATCATTGCTCCACGAAGTATGCTCCGTGGTTCGTCATCCCGTCCGACAACAAGAAATTCCGCAATCTCGCGGTGTCCGAGATCCTGCTGCATACCATGGAAATCATGGACCCGCAAATTCCTCCCGCAACGGTAGATGTCGAAAAAATCCGCAAGCTGTATCATCAGGATTTCCTTCAGGAGAAGAATGGCTCCTCTTCGAAAGCATTGAAAAAGGAGGAAGCGCTCAAGGCGGATAAGAAAGAAGAAAAAGGCAGGAAGGACAAAAAAGGCGGGAAAGCGAAAAGATGAATTCTCTGCCCTCATTCTCCCATGATACGGTGGAGGTCCTCACGCTGATTGTCTTCATCGTGACCTACTTCGGGCTGGCGGTCGGGCATTGGTTCTTTCTGAAACTGGACCGGACCGGCATTGCCCTGCTGGGAGGAATCGCCATGCTGGGGCTGGGGTGCATCAAGCTGCCTCAGGCGGTGGCCTCCGTGAACATGGAGTCCATTCTGCTCCTCTTCGCGCTGATGGTGATTGCCGCCCAGCTGCATTTCGCCGGGTTCTACTGCTGGATCACCCACCGGGTGCTGCACTCCCTGCTGGATCGTCCCGCGGTTTTTCTGGCGGTGCTGATCGCGCTGGGCGGCCTGCTTTCGGCTTTCCTGAACAATGATGTCGTGGTGCTGGCGATGGCTCCGGTCATCACGGTCGCCCTGCTTGGAAAGAGACTCAACCCGGTTCCTTTCCTGATTGCGCTGGCGCTGGCTTCCAACATCGGCTGTGCGTTCACTTACATCGGGAATGCGCAGAATGTCCTGATCGGGCAGATCGGGAAGATTTCCTTCGGCGGATACATGCTTTTCGCCGTTGTCCCTGTGACCCTTTCTCTGCTTGCCTGCTACCTGATCGTGTACTATCTCGGGCGGAAGTCGTTTGTTCTGGCGGACGGCGAGGCGTCGCTTCAGGTAAAGCCTGACGAGATCCCGTTCAACCGGTGGCGCACCATCAAGGGGACCGGAATGCTGCTGATTCTGGTGGGGCTTTTCGTGTTTACCCATCTCCCGCATTATCTGGTGGCGATGTGCGGAGCCGGCCTGTTGCTGTGCAGTCACATGCTTCCGAGCCGGAACGTGCTGAAAATGGTGAACTGGCAGCTGCTTCTCCTTTTCATCGGATTGTTCGTGGTGGTTGGGGCGTTTGTCCAGAGCGGTCTTTCCAACAAACTTCTGGATATTCTCACCCGCCACGGCATCAATATCAACAATCCGTTGCAGCTGGCTGTGATTTCGGGCGTCCTGAGCAACTGCATCAACAACTCCGCGGCGGTGATGCTTCTGGTCAAAATCGCGGACTTGAGCAATCCTCTCAACTGTTATGCGCTGGCGCTTTCCAACGCGTTCGCCGGCAACCTGATCATTGTCGGCAGTCTGGCCAACATCATTGCGGTCCAGTGCGCCGAAAATTTCCATCTTCAGATCGGTTTTCGGGAGTTCTTCCGCTACGGGGCTCCGACGGCCATTATTTCCATGTTGATTCTGCTCGGTTGGCTTTTCATCTTTTAATTCGGGAGGAATATCATGAACAATGAAAAAAATGTTGAGGCGGTTCCCTTCATGCTGGATTCGGACACCGTCGGGAAAATGCCTCTGAACGACGTTTATGAGAAACTTTCCGCCACGGACAAAGGCCTTGCGGGGGTGGAGGCCGCCCGGCGTCTGGAACTCTGCGGCAAGAATGCGCTCGAGGAGAAAAAACAGAGCGAACTCATGCAGTTTCTCGCGCTGTTCTGGGGGCCGATTCCGTGGATGATCGAAACGGCGGCCATCCTTTCGGCCATTGCCGGGGATATGAAGGATTTCATCGTCATCGTTTCTCTGCTGATTTTCAATGCCGTCATTGGATTCTGGGAGGAACACAAGGCGGGCAACGCCCTTGCCGCCCTGAAAAAGGGACTGGCCCTGAAAGCCAAAGCCCTCCGCGACGGTCAATGGTCTGAAGTCAACGCCGAGAATCTGGTTCCCGGCGATGTGGTAGCCATTAAACTTGGCGACGTGGTCCCCGCCGACGTGAAGCTCATTTCCGGCGATTATCTGAGCGCAGACCAGTCCGCACTGACCGGGGAATCCCTGCCGGTCGGAAAGAAAGTCGGCGATGTTGCCTTTTCCGGTTCGATCGTCAAGCAGGGCGAAATGAACGCCATTGTCACGGCCACCGGAAACAGTTCATTTTTCGGGAAGACGGCGAAGCTGGTTTCCTCGGCCGGGAATATTTCCCACTTCCAGCAGACGGTCATGCGGGTGGGCAATTTCCTGATCGTTCTCGCGGTTTTCCTCTGCGTCGTGATGAGTTTCGTGGTGCTCTTCCGCGACCATGCCGCGGATGGAGGCATCACCGTTTATAAAGTTTTGAGCCTTCTGAAATTCGTCCTGATCCTTGCGGTCGCTTCCATTCCGGTGGCCATGCCCGCGGTGCTGTCCATCGCCATGGCGCTGGGCGCACTGGAAATGTCCCGCTACAAGGCGATTGTCTCCAAATTGCAGGCCATCGAGGAAATCGCGGGTGTGGACATCCTCTGTTCCGACAAGACCGGCACGCTGACCAAGAACCAGCTCACCCTCGGCGAGCCGCTGCTTTTCAAGGCGGCTGACGCGCAGGAGTGCATCCTTGCCGGAGCCCTCGCCAGCAGAAGGAACAGCGACGACGCCATCGACCAGACCGTCATCAAAGGGCTGAAAGATGCTTCCGTGCTGGAAAAATACAAGACAACCGCCTACGCCCCGTTCGACCCGGTCACCAAGCGGACCGAGAGCACGATCGAGGGAGCCGACGGCAAAGTCTGCCGTTACACGAAGGGCGCGCCGCAGGTAATCGTCGACATGTGCACCGTCGATCCGGATACCCGCAAAAAAGCGGAGGACTGCGTTGCTTCTTTCGCGGCGAAAGGATACCGCACGCTCGGCGTGGCCTGTTCGCAGGATGACGGGAAGACCTGGGAACTGCTCGGAATGCTCCCGATGTTCGATCCGCCGCGCGACGATTCCGCCGCCACCATCCAGCAGGCGAAAGAGCACGGCCTGACCGTCAAGATGGTCACCGGCGACGACATTGCCATTGCCTCGGAAATCTCCGGACGCCTCGGCATGGGAACCCACATCATCAAGGCGACGGATGTCTTTCCTTCCGATGACATGGATCATATTCCCGACGCCGTCGCCGCGCGCATCGAGACGGCGGACGGCTTCGGACGCGTGTTCCCCGAACACAAATACGGGATCGTCAAGGCCCTTCAGCAGCGCGGCCATATCGTCATCATGACCGGGGACGGCGTCAATGACGCGCCCGCTCTGAAGCAGGCCGATGCCGGAATCGCCGTTTCCGGCGCGACCGACGCCGCCCGCGCCGCGGCCGCCCTGATCCTGACCGAGCCCGGTCTGAGCGTGATCATCAAGGCGGTCGAGATTGCCCGCCAGATTTTCGAACGCATGACCAG
>CAYWZD010000439.1:0-3815 GCA_964462755.1 uncultured Victivallales bacterium
CTCGTGATCGCAGACCGTGATGGTGGTTCCGCAGAGACGGCGGCAGGCGTTCTTGACGACGGCGAACGCCTCGCACATGATGTCGTCCGTGGTCTCCCCGTTGCGGAGCCGCTCTTGAAACTCCGTGGTTTTGGCCTTGAGGGCTTCTTCGGAAAGTTTCTGGTACTCGATTTCCAGTTGATTGATTCGCACCACCTTCGGAAGGAGACGCTTCACGTCGCGTCCCGACTTGCTTCCGAAAACAGCTTTCAATATTTTAGTGAGCATTGGAATGCCCCCTTCGTGTAAATGGTATCAGTAATTCAAACAAAAACGGACTCAGGACTTGGAGCCGGGACGCTCGATGGGAACTCCGGCTTTGCACAGCGGACATTCCGCCGGATCGTATGTGGGCAGATTCAGACGGATCAGGCTGTAGAGCGGGATTCCGAAATCGACGGTTCCGCCGCTGCGGTCGGTGACGATGCCCACCGCAACCGGATCGCCCCCGAGGGACCGGACCAGGTCAATGGTCTGCTGGACACGTCCGCCCTTGGTCACAACATCTTCCGCCACAATGATTTTCTCGCCTTTCCGGATGGTGAAGCCGCGCTTGAGGACAAGCTGGTCGTTCTCCTTGTCGGCGAAGATCGCCTGAATGCCGAGAGCCCTTGCCAGTTCCTGTCCGACGAGGATTCCGCCGATGGCGGGAGAAATCACCGTTTCAGCGCCGAGGTGCTTCATGCGCTCCGCGAGAGTCCGGCAGAGCTTTTCGGCAATGTCGGGAAAACGGAAGAGGAGAGCCGCCTGAAAGAAGCGGTCGCTATGCAGCCCGCTGCGGAGTATGAAATGACCGTTCAGAAGAGCACCCGCCTTCTGAAAACTCTGAACAATTTCCTGATCTGTCATGATATACCTTCCATATAAATTAGTAAATGGCTTATCTGAACGTATCGGAGGAAGTCGGCTCGATCCAGATGTGGAAGTCGACCTTTTTGTCTCCGAGATTCAATGTGATCATGGTGTTGAGACGTGTAAGCAGCAGAGAGTAGGGAATCTTGACCTCGCCGGCGGGAACCGCCACAGCCACATTGCAGTCGCCCAGAATGGACTCCGCATCACGCAGCGCGAGAATCAGACTCTGAAGCTTGAGCAGCTTCTCCTTCAGGGAGGCGTCGAAAGCGTAGGGACGGTGGCACTTCGGGCACAATGCCTGAAAATCGGAGCGGTCCAGTTCCATCAGATTGAATTTGACAACTCCTCCGCATCCGGATTCGACGCATACGAAATCCAGCTGGGCGCCGCGGGTATTCATTCCTTTTTTTTCTGTCATTTGGCAATATCCTGCATGTAAACTCTTGTGGTTGAATCCGTTCCCGGAAATTGATACACATTTCAATCGGTAATATAATCCGCCGGAGGCAAATATAAAAGAGCAGATTCAAAAAAAAAGCATATTTCTCGCGCGGGCAAGGCCGGGGAATGCAGGAGAACCCCCGAATTTGAAACGCGTCCGTTTGAAAAGCCGGTTCCCGCGGGATACAGTATAGCATCATAATCCAGAATCCACATCAGGGAAGAGTCCGTAAAATGCAGGAGAATCTCATACAGGTCACCGCGGCGGTCATCCGCCGGAACGGGGAAATCCTTCTCTGCGGACGCGCTCCCGGTTCCCGTCATGCGGAGTGCATGGAGTTCCCGGGCGGAAAAACCGAAAAGGGGGAAACCCTGAACGAATGTCTGAAGCGGGAAATCCGCGAGGAACTCGGCGCGGAAGTGTATGTTATGGACCTGATCCACGTGGAATGCGTCCTCTTCGGGGAAAAAACGCTTCAGGTGAACTTTTTCCGGACGGCGCTTCTTCCCGGAACTCCGCCGCCCCTGCCCCGGGAAGGACAGCCGATGCGGTGGGTATCCGTCGGGACGCTTGACCGGGAGCCGATGCTTCCGGGCGACCGTCATCTCGCCGAACTCCTCGCCGCGGCTGAAAAAAATGAAAAAAAATATGCCTATGCACAATAAACCCCTATTGGAATGCGTTTAACATTTCAGAAAAGATTTTAAGAAATGATGAACAGCAGCGAGCATGAAGCAGATGATCTTACGCTCATCAAGGGCTATCTGGCAGGCAATGCCGGCGACTTCACGGCTTTGTATGAGCGTTATAAGAGGCCGTTATACGGGTACTTGAACAAAATGCTCAATGCTGACCGCTCAAAAGCGGATGATCTTTTCCAACAGACCTGGATCAAGGCGCTCGACCAGTTGTCCCGGTATGAGCACCGGCAGCAGTTCGGAGCCTGGCTTCTGCGGATCGCGCATAATCTGGCGATTGATTCCTTCCGGAAAAACGGAAGGCTCGCCCGGTACGAGGCTGGAAGTCAGGACGAGCCGGAAAACGGATTCGACGCGGTGGACAACCACGACGACCCGTGGAGGAAAATGCACCGGGAGGAACTGGAAAGAGCCATTGATCAGGCTGTGGGAAAGCTCTCGCCGGAATTGCGCGAAGTGTTTCTGCTGCGAAGGGAAAATGTCGCCTTCAAGGAGATCGCCCGGATTCAGGGGAGTTCGATCAACACCGCGCTGGCGAGAATGCAGTATGCTTTGAAGAATCTCCGCAAGGCTCTTGCGGAATGGAATGAATAGGAAGGAGGCCGGAAATATGAAAACCTGTGAAAAAATCATGAAGGACGCCATGCAGGGCGTGACTTCTCCGGAAATCGAGAAGCATCTTGCCGAATGTCCCGAATGCGCCTCCGGCATGGATATGCTCCGGCTCCTGAAGGAAGTCCCGGCCTCCCATCCTGAAGTCCCGCCCGGACTCGATGCGACGGTCCTCGGATACGCCCTCGGGAAAATGCCGTCGAACCGCAAACACACCTCCGTGTTCATGATGAAATTCGTCTGGATTCCGGTCGCCGCGGCGTTCATGATCTGCGTCGGACTTATCTATTCGCTCCACCCCTTCAGTGTTGCGAAAGTCCCGGCCGCAAAGGTCGGCGCGGCAAAGACCGCCATGCACTATGACATGATGGACAACCTCGATTCGGAAATATTCCTGCTTTCTTCCCAGATTCAGGAAACTTCCGTGCGGCTGAGAAATGTCACGGTATATTCAACCATCGCGCAAAACAGGATCAACTGACATGAAGATTCATCGAAATTGGACAACCGGCCTTTCGCTGGTTCTGGCTCTTTCCGCAGGCATGGGCGCCCTGTGCGCCGACCCGCGGGAATCCGCCGGTCCCGGACAGGAAAAGGCAGCGCCCGCCCCTGACGAGCCCCGGCCGGAAGGCCCCCCTCCCCGCGGGCGGAATCCCCATGCGGGTTTCTTTTCCAAACTGACCGCGGAGGAACGGACGGAAATCGATCAGCTGGCACGTTCGAACGACCGGGCCGGACTCCGGAAAAAGATGCGGGAACTTTTCCAGAAATACCGTCCGCCCGAAGCCAAGCTGGTGGACGAACTCAGTGAAAAGTATCTGGCCGCGAAAACGGATGCGGAAAAGGCAGCGGTCAAAACAGAATTGGAAAAGGCGGTGCGGGTCCAGTTCCAGAAGCGTCTTGAATTCACCAAGAACAACATCACCGCAACGGAAGAGCAGCTTGAAAAAGCCAGGAAAGATCTGGACCGTCTGAAAGCTTTCTATCGGAACAGCCAGAAAGATTCTGAAAAGATCATTCGGGAAAGAGTCGAACAGATGTGCCTCCCGAAAGAAAAGCGGAAAAAGCCTTCCTGGGGCGACAAAGCAAAAGAACCGAGACCGTTTGTCGAGTCCCGTCCCCCGCAGCTTCCTCCGAATGAATAATTGAGTCCCCTCCCCGGAGGGCAG
>CAYWZD010000440.1:0-3814 GCA_964462755.1 uncultured Victivallales bacterium
AAAACAGTAACCTTCCGGCTTTGCGGAGGGAAGATTTCAGGGATGCGTCCTTATTTCCCTGCGGAAAAAAGTTCGTCGAAACGCTTCTTCTGGTCGGCAAGCCCGAAAACGAATGTTCCGCGATGGTTCGCGTTCTCCCCGGCGAAGACCGCCGTCGCCGGAGCGCCTCCCAGCGTCTTCTGATATTCGACCGGCAGACGGACCATATACGGAGTCACGACTTCATCCAGGGCGCCGTAATAATAAAACACCGGAGTCTTGAACCGCCATCTGTAGGAACAGTTTTCCAGCATCTGCAGCGCAAAACGGCTGGTTCCGAGAGAGAAGCTTTTGACGAACTCCTCCTGAAACAGATCTATGACTCTGGCGGGCAGTTTCTTCTCCGCCTCCGTCCAAGTGATGCGGTTGAAATACAGGTCGCGCGCGGTCTGGAGATATTCCGGTTTGACCGCTTCGGAAGAGAGTCCGGGAAGCTTGTAGTAGTGTTCATAGGAATTGATCAGCAGAACCGCCGCGCCGACCAGCCAGTCCACATCCAGCTTGGACGACACGTGAATCCAGCGGTTGACGCACAGATAAATGTCGTTCGGCGAACTCGCCACGGCGGCGGCGCGGACCGGAACGCCGGTTTCTTCCAGACGCTTCAGGAAAGCCAGAGAACTGAAGGAGCCCTGCGACCAGCCGCTGAGGAACAGCTCGCCCGGAACGACATCCATGTCGGCGAGAACGGAGCGGGCGGCGGAGAGCATATCCACACAAGCCTGAACGGTGCTTTCCCGGACCAGCCAGCCGTCCGGTTCGCCGGAGATTCCCTTGCCGATGTAATCCGGCGCGATCACAATGGAGCCGTGTCCGGCGAATTGCGCAACCGCCAGCCGGGTCTCGGCGGACTTTTCAATGCAGGACGGAACTTCATCGCGCGAAAAAACCGTTCCGTGCTGATAGGAAACGAGGTTCAGTTTCTTCGCCGCGACGTCCGGAACGGCAACCAGTCCGGAGACCTTGACCGGACGGTTGTTCTCCTCCGGAATCAGTGTTGTATAGATGACCTTGTAGAGCTTGACCGCATTTTCCGCGGCCGGATATTTGACCGGATAGGAAGAAAATTCCGCCAGTTCCGACGTCAGGATTTTGTTCAGGCGTTCAACGGAATATTTCCCGAGATACCGATATCGGACACCGCCGCCGGCCTGTTTGTAATTTTCATTACAGTTGTATAAATCCGCATTGGATTTCGTGACCGTCACCTTGCTGTCGTCCAGACAGAAGAGATCGTCGCCTTCCGGCGCCTGATTGCGGGCGAAGGAACATTCTTCGACCTTGACCACAGTAGCCTCCAGCTGGGAGGCGCGGCTGATGATGTAGACCGCGCCGCCGTGAGCCTTTGCCGTATTGCCGGTAAAAGAGCAGTTCCTGAAATCCGCATGGGCGCCGTAGTCCTCGTAGGTGGCTCCGCCGTCGATCTGGGCCTGATTCGATTGGAAGACGCATTTTACATACGTGAATTTGTTGCCTTCACGGGAAAGGACGGCGCCGCCGTACAGGGCCCGGTTGTTTTCGAAGGTCGTGCCGGTGATGGTCAGCTTGGCTTTGGAAAAGGCGTAGATCGCGCCGCCTTCCAGCGCCTGGTTGTCAATGAAACGGCAGTTGTCGATCTGCATGACGAACCCTGTGGCGGAATAGTTCCCGAGCGGGGCATAGGTCTTACCGGCCCGATAGGCGAGCAGTCCGCCGCCCTTGCCGTTGTAGGTGAAACCGTCAGCTTTGCCGTCCCGGATCGTCAGACCATCCAGAACGACATTGTCCGCGCCGTAGAGCACATGCGGAAAAGAATAAGTTTCCCCCTTCACCTTGGCGCTCAGGATGGTCTTGGCGCCCGGGACGCGTTCGGAAAGTTTCTTTTCCGTTCCGACGAAACCGCCGTAGAGCTTGACGCCGTCATAAAGAATGAAAGCGGCGATGCGGGCGTTTTTCGCGGAAGGCGCATACATTCCCGCCTTGATCCACACGGCGGACTGACCAGCTGCAACCCTGTCGATGGTCTGCCGCAGATCAGTCGCGACATTGTCACAGGCAGCGATGCGGGCATTTTTCGCGGAAGGCGCGTACGTTCCCGCCTTGATCCACACGGCGGACTGACCGGCTGCCTTGTCGATCGCCTGCTGGAGGTCGGTCATGGCGTTCTCCCAAGAGGAACCGTCCCCGGTTCCGGAACCCGATTTGGAGTCGACGTAGATGACTGCCGGAATGACGGAAGCCTTCTTATGTACCGCAGGACGTTGATATTCGCCGCGGTAGTCGATCGCGCCGCCGGAGTTCCGGTAGATCGCGAGCAGTTTTTCGACCAGAGGCTGTTTCAGCAGGGAAACGCCGTCGAGTTTTTCCTGATACCCCTGCCCCGTGGCCGGAAGGTCTTTGAGGTCGGAAGGGGTCAGACTTCCTTTCAGGGTACTGATCGGAATGAAGTCGGCGAGAGGAATGGAGTGTTCCGCGGGCGCGCTTGAATTGAGAACGGCGACAATGTCCTCGTGCCAGTTGTAGATATTGTCCGTTTTTGAGTTGAGAAGGATCGGATTGTTGTTGGCGCCGGTTCCCTGATAGAGTCCCGCGCCGAAACCGGCGGACGCCTCGTTGTTTTCGATGGTGACATTGACCAGCAGCGGCGAAGATCCGCCGTCGTTTCCGATTCCGCCCGCGCTCACCGCGCTGTTGGACTGGATCAGACAATTCAGCAGTATGGGCGATGCGGCAAAGTCGTTATAGACCGCCCCGCCTTTGTCGCCGCAACGGTTTCCGGTAAACCGGCAGTTGATGAAGAACGGCATGGCGCCGAGGTCGTTGCTGATGGCTCCGCCACGGATCTGCGCAGTATTGCCGGTAAACTCGACATTGATGAATTGCGCCTGTTGTTTCGCGCGCGCGTCCTGAACGTTATAGACCGCCCCGCCTTTCGGGGAATAATTATTTTTGAAGATGCAGTTGCGGACAATCGGACTGACCTTGAAATTTCGCATTCCGCCGCCGACTTCCATGTCGTTTTTCTGGATGTCGGAAGGCAGAAGGTGCATTCGGGGCTTATCGGTGGCATAGGCGTCGCAGATGGTAAAACCGTCGAGGACGGCGCCGTCGGATCCCTTGAGGATGGTCGCGGTGTTTTTCGTCCTGTCGCCCTTGCCGATATTGCCGCTGAGGACGGTCGGATTCTTCGTGAAGTCTCGCTGGGAAAGATCGGTTTCAGTCCCCGCGAAACCGCCGTAGACAGCAACGTTTTTCTTCAGCTGGAAAGAAACGTTCCGATCCGTCGCATGGGGGATGTAGGTTCCGCCCGCCACCCAGATTTCATCGCCGGATTTCGCTTTTTCCAGCGCCGACTGCAAGGAGCTGTACGCCGTCTTCCAGCCAAGGCCGTCCTGCGGGGATTGCGCCGAAGCGTTCACATGCCATCTGGACGATTCCGCCGCGCCCGCCGAGCATATTGCCGCGAGTCCGGCCGCAACCGACAGCCGCATAAGGGCAGTCAATGATTTCTTCATTCGCTGCAGTCCTCCGCTTTTCAATAATTGACAGGGTTCGTTTACGCCCGTCATGCTTGAAAGATTACTTCGTTTTCTTTCCGGATCCGGCGAGGCTGGCGTCGGGAAGAATTGTGAATTCCTCCGCCGGCTTTCCATCTGCTTTGACGACACGTATTTTCAGAGAATCCGGAGAAGCCTTCACAAGGAGGACGGTATCCGTATCGTTCGCCGCCACCGTAAATGGAAGAACGGGCGTATTTTTCATGAGCGCCGTTTTCTTTTTCGTTGTACACTCCCCG
>CAYWZD010000441.1:0-3809 GCA_964462755.1 uncultured Victivallales bacterium
AGGAATTTGAGCTTGTTCATGGAACAGAGATAGGAGACCGTCATGACCGCGTTCATCAGACACATGCTTTCGTGCTGGAGAAGTTCCGGATTGACGCCCCAGAAATTCTTCTCCTTGAGCTTGCCGAGGATGAAGCCGACGGCGTGTCCGCTGGTCGGCAGGAACATGTGTCCGCGGGGTTCGTTTGGCTTGGGCTCGACCGTCGCGCCGAGATAGTTGGTCATCTTTTGCGCGCGGATATAGTCGGTCACATGGTTGAGGCCGTCCGCCAGCCATTCATAGACCTTGCCCCACTGCGTGACGACCGGCACTTCGAAGCCGTCGCGCGCAACCCAATAGACATAATGTTTCGCCCCGAGGAATTGCCCGATGCGGAGGGTCCTTTCCACCTTTTTCGCGGCAAGCGCACGGATGGCCGGATCGGGATTGCAGAGCCCGCCGTCGCGGAACATCGGATGTCCGTGAAGACTGCAAATGGAAGCGTTGACCGAGACCTCCGCCTCGTCCAGAATCTTCTTGAGGACACGGAGTTTTCTGTAAGCGGGACTTTTCGGATCGAGATCGTCCTCGGGTGCGTCCGGATTCCACGGAACAAGGTCGTCATCATGATAACTGGTCGCCTCAATCAATCCTTCCTTCCGCGCGGAAGCGATGATTTTCGCAATCTCGGCCGGATCGAGTTTTTCCATGACGGGCCCTCCGAAGGGATCGCCCAGGGGATTGGCGACGCACCAGAAGGGCATTGAACGAAGCGTAACGCAGGATTTGGTCATTGTGTGCCTCCTATCATTTTGCATGAAGATCGAACCATTTGAATTTTTGTTTCATTGTCCGTCATTCTTTGCTTTTTTCGATATAAATATAGATGATTTTTTCCGAAAAACCTTGACAAAATCACCAAAAAAAGGTAATATATCACCATTCTGAAATAAAAGGGAAAATCTGTCCGAAGGTCCCGTTTCAATTTTGCTTTCCGATTCTGAAAATGCGGAATTTCCGGGATTTCTCTTCCATTTTCTTAACAATGTCGTATTCGGATTTCACATTTTATTTGACAAAAGGAATTTTCCGGCATAATATTAAGAAGTTGTCGAGCGTTAAAAGTCAAATAGGGGATCAGAATCATCTCTCACAACAATTTTCACGGGGCTTTTTCCGCAAGGTAATGGAGGAATGAAAAAAATGACATCAATCCCGACAAGGAATTCCGGTCTTTACGAAACCAGAAGTTTTTCACGGCTTGCCGTACGGATTCTTCCGGCGATTCTCCTCTTTGCCGCCCTTCTGCCTCTCTCCGCCGCGTCTCCGCCGCCTCCGCCGGACAATAAACGGGGCGGCATGGAGCATCCGGGAGACCGGAGAAATTCCGGGATCAGAGACGGGGTCGACCTCTCCCGCGTCGGTTGGATCAATGATGAACTGACCACCCAGCTGTTGAAAAAACTGGAGGAAGCCGTTCAATCTCACAATCAGAAACTGCTGGACAGGTATGACCGCGACGGCGACGGAACTCTGAATTCCAAGGAAAAGAAACAGCTTAAAACGGATCTCTCCAGCAGCGGAAATGACCGGAGGGAACCGCCTGACCGGAACAATTCCCGGAACAAGAGCCACAAATCCAGCCGTCAGAAGGACACCCGCCATTCCTCATCCCAGCAGGATGAAAAAAATGTCGATGGAGTGGACCTCTCCAAACTGGGATGGCTCGAAACCAGTTCCCTTGGCGGATTGCAGACACAGCTGAAAAAAGCGATCGAACGCCATAACCAGAACCTATTGAGACGGTATGACAAGAATAAAAATGGAAAACTGGATGAGGATGAACTCGCCAAATTGAACGGCGATATCGCCGCAAAAACTTCCGCCGGAGGTGCTTCGGAGGACCGCAGACCTCCCGGACCGCCGCCCGGAAACGGTCCCTGAAATCCGCCCCCGGATTCCCCGATGAAGATGAATGTCCGTATTAAAACATCCCATAACAAAAGGAAAACAATCATGCGCATGGCATCCGCCGCAATCTGTGCAATGGCCCTCGCCTCCGCAACCGCACAGGAAAACATCACCGTCTATCGAAACGGAAAAGATTTACTGGTCCGGAGCGAGTTTTCTCCACAGGAGGACCTGGTCATCAGCATCACCCGCGTGGCAAATGAAAGCGCATACCTGATCCCGAAAAGTGCGGCAATCACCGAATATGCGAAGAAAGGAAAATGCATTCACTCCAGCGGGGATGAGTTCCCGGCGACAGCTTTTGAAAGCTACGGTTTTCTCAGCGGCAACCATGGTTCCATTTTTGCACGTTCACTCCTTATCCCGAATCATGGCATGACCGATAAAGACATCGGCACCCCTCTGACCGAAAAGGACGGCTATACCTACCGGATTCTTCAGGTTCCGGACAAAGACCACCTTCTGATTCATCCGGACGGAACAGGGAACACTCTTCGGCACGGCTTCCGGGCGCACAAGAACGCCAAGATGTTCCGCGACGGGAAAGAGGTCCCGTTTCAGAAATCGGAAGTCACACAGATGTATCCTCTGAACCGGATCACGGAATGCCAATTCCTGGTGGACGGCAAGACGCCCCTGCCCGACAAGACCGAGGTGAAGTGCCGCTTCCTTGATCATCTTATCACGCATGACGTCATTTCCCCGCTCGCGGTCATGGATTGGATTCGAAAAAATCCGGGAAAAAAGCCGAACCCGGAACTGCAAGGCAAGTGGGCAATGACCTTTGCGGCTACGGATAAGGAACGCGCAATGTATCCGGAATACATGAAACTGGATTCCCTTGTGACCTATCGGAATCTTTACCGTTACGAGCCGCGCGGCGCGAGTATATTATACAGAAAAGCCGTTTTTCATGCGCCGCTTCCCCAGGTGAATTCCATGGACATCATGTTCGGCTGGTTCGGTGGAATCGCAAAGAAAAAGAATGAGGAATTCTACATTCCGAAACTCAAGCCGGTCAAAGTGAAAAGAATGGACGGCGCTCCGAATGTAGAATGCGACTTCTCGGCCATTTACAAAATGCCGACGCCAATGCCGGTCAACGGCATGATCGAGAAAAAAGACTGTCTGAATCCGGAGGACATGCCCGACCGGTTCATCCGCATTGTGGGCGATACGGAACGCGAACTCGGAATCGCGCTCGGTTATTCCTTGTTCATGGGCTGCACGGACAAGGCAAACAAAGGAGCCGAACGGAACAGAATCTTTCATCTCTGGCATACCAAAAAGATGTATCCGTATGTCTATTCGCTTTCCGATATCAAGCCGGGAAAAACCATGGAAACCGTTGCCTATAAACAATATTTCAATCCAAAAATCGAACCGGACGCAACGGACTTCTACTGGCACAAACAGGGCGATTCCATCGTAGTCTACCTCGATTTCCATAAAACCCTGACAAATAAGACGGTTCCCCTGCCCGCCGATTTCACCGGAAAGAAAATAACGGTCCTCGAAAAGACGCCGTCCGTAACGCTTCACAGCGGAAAAACGGTTCCGCCGGAAGGCGTCTCCCTCAGCGTGAAGGACAATTACGGTTATATCGTCCTGAAACTGGACTGAAATCGCCTTCAACATTCATACGGCTTTCACCTTCCGCGATCTGGAAAAATATGGTTTCTGAGCTATATTATCCTCTTTGAAAGAGAGAAAATATGGAAGCTGTTGTCATTTTATCTTTGGATCTGTTCGGAACCCTTGTTTTCGCCGTAACCGGCGCGGTCAAGGGCGTAAGGTGCGGTCTGGATGTGTTCGGAGTCACCGTTCTGGCCTGCTGCGTCGGAGTCGGCGGCGGAATC
>CAYWZD010000442.1:0-3809 GCA_964462755.1 uncultured Victivallales bacterium
GCGGGATCGGAAAGACCACTTCCGCCCGGATTTTCGCCAAGGCGCTCAACTGCAAACATCCGATCGACGGCGAACCCTGCTGCGAGTGCTCCTCCTGCAAGGCGATTGCCGACGAATCCAGCGTGGACGTCATTGAAATCGACGCCGCCACCCATACCCAGGTCGAGAAAGCCCGCGACATCTGTGAAGACGTTCTCCATCTGCCGATCTCTTCCAAATACAAGATTTACATCATTGACGAAGTCCACATGCTTTCCAAGAGTGCCTGGAACGCATTGCTCAAGACCATCGAAGAGCCTCCCGCGCACGCCAAATTCATTTTTGCGACCACCGAAGTCAACAAAGTTCTTCCGACCGTCATTTCCCGCTGTCAGCGTTTCGACCTTGCCAGAATCCCGGCCGAACTGATCGCTCAACGGCTGGCCTATATCGCCTCCGAAGAGAAAATCAACATTTCCCGTTCCGCCCTGGATGTGATCGCACGAGCTGCGGACGGAGGAATGCGGGATGCGCAATCCCTTCTGGACCAGATAGTTTCGTTCTTCGGCAATCAATCCGCCGACGAAACCATTTCCGAAGCGCAGGCACTGTCCCTCTTCGGGCTGACCGCCCCCGGTGAAATGGAATCGCTGCTTTCTTCTATTCTGGACAATGACCGCACGGCGGCGATCCTTTCCGTCCACCAGTTCGCGGAACAGGGGAAAAATCTGGAAACCCTTTATGAAGAGATTCTTACATGGCTGCGCGGGATCATGCTTTCTCTGATCCTTCCCGATCCGAAGGCCGTTCTCGACGAAAGCCAGGAAAAGATTCAGAGTTACCACACTCTCGCCGCCAAAGCGAATGCCGATGTCCTCCAGATCCTTCTTGAACAGCTTTCCGCCTCCTCCTATTTCCTGCGGGAAGCGATCAACAAGCAGGTCTTCATGGAAACCATTCTGCTCCGGGCCATGCGTCATGCCCATTCCGTCCGCATTGAAGACCTTCTGACCCGGCTCAACCAGATCCGGAAAAACGGTGAACTGGAAGGAATCGAAAAGATTCCGTCACTTTCTCAGATCCCTGTTGCTTCTCCGCCGAAAGTTGTTGCAGTTGAACATCCTGTAAAAGTGACGGAGCCTGTGGCGGAAAAGGTTCCGTCAAAATCGGAAATGACGGAATCCAAGCCAGTCCCGCCTCCTCCTGAAAAGCCGGCGTCTTCGGCATCCGCTCCTGTTGGTAATTCTCCCGCACCCGTAGAGGCGCCAGTTGCCGCGTCTCCGGCTCCGGTTGCCGCTGCTCCTGAAAAAGACATTCCTCCGAAAAAGGAACCGGCACCTGAAAAACCGGCTCCGTCAAAAGAAGAAAAGTCGGAACCTATTCCGGAAAAGAAGGTTGCACCCGTCATTTCTGCGGATACGGCGGCTCCGAAAATTCCCGCGGAGGAACCTGAACCCGAAGAAGAGGACGCCCTTGAATCCGAGCTGGAGATGCCTGCCGAACCTGAACCCGAAGAGGATATGCCCCCGGCCGAGAAAAAAGAATCCTCCATTCCCCTCAGTGAAAGAATTTCTCCGGAACATCTCTGGGAAAAGCTGGCCGAGTCCATCCGTCCGTCCGCATACAGCATCGCCGAGCTGATGAAAGAAGGATTTCCGGACCGCATCGAAGGTGCGACCCTCCGGGTTGCCTTTGACGACAAACTCGGAATTGCCGCCCGGAACTCTCTGGAAAAAGAAAAAGACTTTCTCCTCCGTCATTTGCGGCTTGCGGCGGGTGATTCCCAGGCGGACCTCGTTTTCTTTACGAAGAAGAAAATGCACGAGGAAAAAGCGCCGAAAAAGAAGCTTGAACAGCTGAAACAGGAAGCCGCGCAAATCCCGATGGTGAAAGAAACCGCGGATCTTTTTGACGGCATGATCGTGGACGTTTTCGAGTAATCCGTTTTTTCGGGGATGGGGTAGACGCATCCGACTTCCTCCGGGCGGGATTTCGTGCTCCGCACGCCCAGCCTTCGCGGCTGGACC
This sequence comes from uncultured Victivallales bacterium, assembly GCA_964462755.1. Taxonomy (GTDB): domain Bacteria; phylum Verrucomicrobiota; class Lentisphaeria; order Victivallales; family UBA1829; genus SIG94. The sequence continues at coordinate 2,007 of CAYWZD010000442.1, forward strand.
GCGGCAAGGCTGAGAGCCTTGCATGACACTTTTTCAAAAGACGGAAAATGCTTACGGATACATTGCCGTTATCCCCCGAATTCAATTGAACTCCGACTTTTGCTCCTTGACGGCATCCTTTTCCGGGCATATATTATCCGGATAGGCTGAATGACAACCAAAGGACAGTTTCATTATGAGAGAGCAGCAGACCGTCAGAATAGGTATCATCGGGTTAGGCGCACGGGCCGAAACCCTTCTTGCGACCATCTTTGAGATGAAGGAAACCGCCGTCACGGCCATCTGTGATGTGCGCGAGGAAAGAATCGCCCGGATTCACGGGATTTTCGACGCCCATTCCGCCGCCCGTCCGAAGGCTTACATGAATTATCGCGAACTGCTGGACGATCCCAATGTGGACGCTGTTTTCGTGCCGACTTCCTGGAACTCCCATCTTCCCATCGCCTGCGAGTGCATGAAAAAAGGAAAATATGTCGGAATCGAGGTCGGCGGCGCGTCTTCCATCGAAGAGCTCTGGCAGCTGATCCATGCCCATGAGTCGACGGGCACCCCCTGCATGATGCTCGAAAACTGCTGTTATGGCCGCAACGAGCTGATGGTTCTCAACATGGTCCGGAAGGGGCTTTTCGGCGAACTGATTTACTGTGAATGCGGCTACGAACATGACCTCAGCGAGATGGCGTGGGCGGTGGAGAAGCGTTTTGAACGGTCTATCCACAATATGCGCCGCAATGGGGACCTGTATCCGACCCACGGACTCGGGCCCATTGCCAAGATCCTCCGGATCAATCGCGGAAACCGTTTCCTGAGCCTCACTTCCACCGCGACCAAAGCCCGCGGGTTTGTCGCGGCTCTGGAAGCCCATACCGGCAAAAGAGCAGACAAGGTTTTCAATGAGGGCGACGTTGTGACCACCGTTATCAAGTGCGCCAACGGCGAAGCCATCACGCTGGTTCATTCGGTGTCCCTCCCGCGTCCCTACTCCCGCAACTGCCGGGTTCAGGGAACCCGCGGCATCTGGCTGGAAAACACCGGAGGCATCTATGTCGAAGGCATCAGCCCGAAGTATGAAAAACTCGACGTCGCCAACAACCCCTACACGGTGCATGAATGGGACAAGGTCGAGTCCTTCTATGAAAAATACGACCATCCGATCTGGCGCGATTACCGCGACAATGTGATCGGCGGACACGGCGGAATGGATTCCCTGGCGATGAGTGCCTTTTTCGATGCGGCCCGCCGTCGCGTCCAGACTCCGATCGATGTCTACGATTGCGCGGCCTGGATGAGCGTCACGTGCCTTTCGGAACAGTCGATCGCCATGGGCAGCATGCCTGTCGCGTTCCCCGACTTCACGAATGGAAAGTGGGTTGACCGTGAACCCGAAGTCCCCAGCCGCTGGTCTCTGAACGAGATTTACGACAACTGAATCCGTCGCCTTTTCCTCTTTCAGGGAAGGGCGAGCCCATATTGATTCAGGGGACTTCCACGAAATGCAAAAAGCGGGAACTCTTTCATAAACGAAGACGTTCCCGCTTTACTATTTTTCAGAATTGACGCGGAATTTTGACCCTTGTCAGGTCGCCTGGGCTTCCATGGCGTCGCGCTGCTCGTCGGACATTCCGACGAATTTCGGGTTGCCCGGCATGATGCCGCGATGCGCTTCCTTGATGAAGTTCACGAACAGCTGAACTTCCGGCGTCATGGGGTCATGTTCGATCTGTTCCAGAGCGTTCTTCACATTCAGTCCTTCGAAGAACAGGGTCCGGATGGCCCGGCGGATCGCCAGACGGCTTTCATTGC